>CAMAVT010000200.1 GCA_945861775.1 Bifidobacterium breve | reverse complement strand
CACGCTCTCGAACGACTGCACTGGAATCGCCCGCGCTTGACCCGCGAATGCCTGGTATCAAGATATTTATGTCTATTCGATCGCGTAAAGGGCCCGATACTTGCATTGTGTATTTGCGTAACGCAAGCGATGCACACGAGCACACCTTCAAAGTATCGGTTAATGCATTTCCACAGGGGCATGGATTCGACGCTAAAATCAGTTGAAATCTGGCGGGAAGTAAACCGGTCCATGAAGATCGACTTAGTGCGATGTGTCCGGACTCAAGTGGTTGGCGCAAAGCTTCTAGTGCATTGCGTGAAAACTCTGGGGCTTCGTCGAGGAAGAGCACTCCATGGTGGGCACGTGTCAAAGCTCCGGGCGTAACGCGGTGACCGTGCACGCTGCCCACGAGCGCTGCCATCGATGCCGAATGGTGTGGCGCCTCGAAGGGCGGACGAGTAATTGGACTGTTACATGTAAGGGTGCTAGCAACTGCATGAATGGCCGTTGCTTGCAAAGTTTCATTTTCCGTTAAGGGTGGCAATATTCCGGCGATCCGCTGAGCAAGCAGAGTCTTTCCTACACCGGGTGAGCCAATCATGGAGAGGTTATGGCGACCCACCGCTGCAACTTCAAGCGCCCAACGCGCATCTTCTTGCCCCACGACATCGGAGAGGTCAGTAAGTTCGGTGGGATCGGGCACTGTCGTTGCACCCAATTCGAGTGGTTCACTCTCACCTCGCAAATATGAAATCACATGATTGAGATCAGAGCATGCAACCGCACGGGCAGTGGGAACGATCCTGCACTGGGCAAGATTTCCGTGCGGGACAACCACCGAATGGATTCCTGCTTGAGCTGCAGCAATAACACAGGACAAAGCTCCTGGGACACTTCTTAATGATCCATCAAGGCCCAACTCCGCCAGAAACACCGTGTTGTAAATGAGCTCAGGGGCTATCTGTCCGGTGGCACCCAAAATGCCCATAGCAATTGCGAGATCAAGTCCTGCCCCATGTTTCCGCAGCTCTGCAGGCGAAAGACTGATGGTTACCCGTCCCTTTGGCCAATCAAGTCCGGAATTCACTATCGCGGTTTTGGCGCGGTGCTTTGATTCAATAACCGATGCGTCTGGCAAACCAACGAGCCCGACAGTCGGCAGACCACGCGAATGATCTACTTCCACTTGAACCAAGTGACCGGAAACTCCCGAAACTACGGCGCCCAAAGAGCGGGCCAATGCCAATTCAGACACCCCGAATATGGGTAATTGTTGGCGGTCCCACGATCGGTGCAAGAATTCCAACAACGTCAAACCGAATATTGCGTGGACTAACAGATCGTGTATCCAACCAGCGAAGTGCCAGCCCACGCATCCGCCTTACTTTCCGGGGTGTGACGCACTCAATTGGTTCACCAAAAGAAGCAGACCGACGGGTTTTGACTTCACAGATCACCAATTCATCTTGATCGCGCGCGATAACGTCAATTTCACCAAGATCACAGCGCCAATTTCGCTCCAGGATTACCATTCCGTTTTTCGACAGATACCGCGCGGCTAACTCTTCACCGTATTTGCCGAGGGCATCTTTTGGTTTCATTGGCTAACCCTCGCCAAATTTCGAACCAAGGGGAAGTGCTGATTACTTACTGTGGATAACGCGTCAGTGACAGAAACTTGCCCGGTGTAGTTTCGTCAACCCGAGGCACTTTATCGCCTCAAGATGCTCGCGAGTTCCGTATCCGCTGTTCCGCTCCCAGCCATAACCAGGAAAATCAAGTGAACGCTCTTGCATAAATTCATCACGTTCTACTTTCGCGATAATGCTTGCGGCAGCGACACTCGAAACGCTTTGATCGGCTTTCTTTCGCATCACCACGGAAAGTGGTAGATCCGGATCACAAAAATTATAAGTTCCATCAAGAATAATTACAGATGGAACCATTCCTGCTTTATCAGCATTTCCATATGCGATGTTGACACACTCGAGAAGGGCCTGCGTCAACCCAAAACGATCAATGAACTGTGCGTCCACACTTGCCGTCGTTGACCACGCCCAGTCCTTAACCGATTGAGCAAGTTGGGCGCGCTCGCTCGGTTTTGTTGCTTTTGAATCACGCACTCCGCGAGGGGCGGTAGGCGTATTAGCATCGATCACAACTAGTCCTATGTAGATCGGACCTGCTAATGGCCCACGACCTACTTCGTCAATTCCACCGACCAGTTCATGGCCTGCCCGAAGAAGTGATCGTTCCAGACGCAAACTCGGCAGTGCCGCAGTAATAGCGCTCGTCACTTTCCAAAAATTTCGGGGATGGTCTCAATGGTTAGCCGAGATAAAGGCCAGACAACTGCAACTACCCTTCCGACCGCGTTTTCAGTTGGTATTGCGCCATTGTTTTGGTCGAGGTGAAAACGCGAGTCGGCAGAGTTGCCGCGGTTATCACCCATGACGAACATGGAGTCTTCAGGTACCGTGATATCAAAAAGAATTTGATCGGTGGGTCCATTGACATAAGCGCTCTCATCTAAGGAAACTCCATTGAGAACAATCTGACCAGCTTGATTGCAGCACGCCACTTGGTCACCCGCAATACCAATAACTCGTTTAACTAAGTCATCACCCGAATCGCTGGGGAGTAAACCGACGAACGTTAAAACCTTGGCCACTGCCGACCGCCAGCCATCACTGTTTTGTTCCATGGGTGGCAACCAGTCACCTGGATCTTTAAAAACCATGATTTCACCACGCTTGACGCCCGAGATCGCTGTGGTGATTTTTGCCGCTATTACCCGGTCGTCAATCTGAAGGGTTTGTTCCATTGAGCCGCTCGGAACGAAAAAGGGCTGCGCGATAAAGGTTCGAATACCCGTAGCAAGGACAAGTGCGATAACGATTATTACGACAAACTCGACCACGCTACGAAGAAGGGAAGGTTTTTTCTTCTTGCTCACCTGAGTCTGACTCTGATCCTGATTCCCATCCTGATCCTGCGAGTCGCTCTTAGATGATTCGTCGTGGGCTGAGACTGCCACTAGTCCACCATCTCCTT
>CAMAVT010000199.1 GCA_945861775.1 Bifidobacterium breve | reverse complement strand
TTATTGATTCAGGCAACGGAATTACCGGGCAGTCCTTCCATAAACGCTCAATCGCGTAATGGATGCGCTCTTCCGCCATTTGAACATGGACCACGATGTCGCCGTAGTCGATCAAGATCCACGTGGCTTCCCCTGCTCCTTCTTTGCGTAGTCGCTTCTCCCCCGCTAGGTGAAGGGCTTCCTCGATCGCGTTGACAATTGATCGGACCTGTAATTCATTGGCTCCCGAGCACAGGACGAAGCAATCGGTGATTACGAGTTGCTCACTCACGTCAAGGATCACAATGTCTGTGGCGAGTTTGTCGGCTGCCGCTTCCGCGGCGATTAAGGCAGAATCGATGGCACTTTGTAATGCGGGCCTGTGGTGAAGGTTTCCTGTCTTGTCAGTTGATGTACAGCTTGTTGGTCGTGATGTATTCATTGACGCTAGGGGCCACCAGTTCAGATATTGATTCGTTGTTTCCAGCGGAGAGTCTGACTTGAGTGCTGGAGATCTCCCAGCCCGGTACATCAATGAAACGGCACGGGAAATGATCAAGTTCCTGGCTGCTCTCACCTGGTCGCGAAACAACAACCATGCTCACACTTCTCGCAATCTCTTCCGGTTGCTTCCACTGGGGGAAGTCTTGGTAGGCGTCGGCGCCCAAAATCAGGAACCATTCGGCACTGTCATCGGGGTGATTGAGTGTGAACTCGTCCGCGAGCTCGCTAATTGTGTCAATCGTGTAGGTATTTCCCAGCCGATCCACATCAACTTTGCTTACTTTAAGCCAATCGTGACCCTGGGCGGCTCGTTCACACATTGCCACTCGTTGTTCGGTGCTTGCGAGAACTTCTTCACGGTGATACGGGTTGCCAGCAGGAACTAGATAGACGAAATCAAGATCCAATGTGTTGCGAGCAATTCGCGCTGCTTCAACGTGGGCGAGGTGGATGGGATCAAATGATCCGCCGAGAATTCCGATCCGATATTGCACGAAAGATTAACGGTCGACGTTGATCATGACGGTGATGACCAGTAACACAACTAGAGTCAAGAAGCCGAATCCACCAATGAGGTAGGGGCTAACGACACTGCCACCCTCTTCACTGGCCAAGACTTCACTTGCTCGCGCTGCTGCTGACAAATCCATGGAACTCCCTCACTCAATTGTTAAGAGCACTCTACCCGGTCACTATTTTCGGACGTGACCGTTACCCGAGACGATAAAGGTGGTGGTGGTGAGTTCGGTGAGACCCATGGGGCCTCGGGCGTGCAGTTTCTGGGTAGAAATCCCGATTTCGGCACCGAATCCGAATTCACCTCCATCGGTGAAGCGGGTTGAGGCATTCACCATCACCGCAGCTGAATCAACTGCCGAAGTGAAATAAGCGATGGTCTGCGAGTTGTTAGAAACGATGGCCTCGGTGTGACCCGATGACCACATAAGGATATGTTCGACTGCTTCCTCAACGCTTGCGACAATTCCCGCTGCAATATCCAATGAGTAGTACTCCGCTGCCCAGTCTTCGTCGTTGACCGGCGCCCAATCGACACCTGCTGATTGCGCATGCTGTTGCATTTTTACATCACCGTGCACCGTGACAGAGCGTGCTTTGAATTCAGCAAAAAGTTTGGGTAGGAAGGCGTCAGCCACCGCTTCATGGACGAGCAAGGTTTCTGCTGCATTACACACACTGACCCGTTGGGTTTTGCTGTTCAGCACTATGTCGACAGCCATATCGAGGTTCGCGTCCTTGTCAACATATACGTGACAATTACCAACACCGGTTTCAATCACGGGGACGAGCGAGTTGTTCACGATATTTTGGATCAATGATGCACCCCCGCGGGGGATGAGGACGTCGACTAAGCCACGGGCTTGCATCAGTTCAGTTACCGAATCGTGGGTGTGACCGGGAACGAGGGCAATTGCATCTTCGGAGATTCCCACCTCCACAAGGGCCTTACGCATTACATCGATCAGGGCGACATTTGTGTTGTAGGCACTCGCTGAACCGCGCAGTAATGCCGCGTTGCCGCTTTTGAGGCATAGTCCGGCAGCATCGACGGTGACATTGGGTCGGGCTTCATAGATGATGCCAACCACGCCGAGAGGGACCCGAGTTTGACGGACCTGCAAGCCATTGGGCAAGGTGTAACCACGAACAACCTCACCAACGGGGTCGGGTAAGGCTGCTACATCAATGAGTGCGTTTGCAATTGCATCAATGCGATCTCCGTTGAGGGTTAATCGGTCGATCAGGGCATCAGATGTTCCATCGGCTCTCGCCGCCTCAAGGTCTTTTTCATTCTGGGTGGAGATAAATTCTTTTTCGCCTTTGAGCCTGGCCGCGATCACCCGAAGTGCTTCATCTTTCTGGTCCCGCGTGAGCATACGGAGTTCACGGGCAGCAATTTTTGCGCGCTGGGCGACTTCTTTTACTGTGTCCACGACTTCAGCCTAACGCTTCGAATTCCTACAGTTCAAGCAGAACAAGGTCATCGCGGTGAATAACTTCGCGTTCATAGGAGGCTCCACGCTCACTCGCGAGTTCCTTGGTGTTCCGACCAATGATTTCAGGAATTTCAGCCGAGTCGTAGGTAATGATTCCGCGGGCAAATGGCACTCCATCCGGTCCGCAAATATCAACCGGGTCACCAGCAAGGAAGGTTCCGGTTACTTGGGTGATACCAGCGGGAAGCAGTGAAAGTCTCCTCACGGCAATCGCCTCAACCGCGCCCGAATCAAGGATCACCGAACCGGTCGGTGTTGTTGCGTGCGCCAACCACAGATTACGCAGCGAGCTGCGTTTACCCGTTGTGGCGAAAGCCGTTCCAACACTGGCGTCACCTAGCGCGTCACTGATCTGGCTGGTAGCCGCGAGCAGGGTCGGGACTCCGGCAGCGGACGCGATTCGAGCAGCCTGCACTTTGGTGGCCATGCCGCCACTGCCAATGCCTTCAGAGCCAATCCCACCAATTTGCATACCGGCAAGTTCAGAGTAATGCCCAACTTCAGGAACATGTCGTGAGTCTGGGCGGTGTGGTGGTCCGTCATAGAGCCCGTCAACGTCAGAGAGCAAAACGAGCGCCTGTGCGTTGGTGACATGCGCGACAAGGGCTGCGAGGCGGTCGTTGTCACCCAAACGGATTTCATCGGTTGCAACCGTGTCATTTTCATTGACGATCGGGAGCACATCAAGTTCGAGTAGTCGGTCAAATGTCAGTTGTGCATTTCGAT
>CAMAVT010000198.1 GCA_945861775.1 Bifidobacterium breve | reverse complement strand
TAATGCGACTTTCGCCGCTCACGGTTGTTCGGAATTACTGGTGTAACTCCCCTGGTGACTTCGCCCTTGCACCCACAGCGAACTGCGGACCGTTCAAGGCGCGGCCGGACTACCGGATTAAGTCACGCGAATTTGCACCTCAGATTGGGCCACCAGATTTTTTGGAACCGGTTACTCATCTGTAGTGCCCCCCGAGTGTACGGGCATCCACAGTGGAGAGAACAGGTGCCCTGTAGGTCACAATCCCCGGTGACCCATGGTGAATAGTTGGGGGCTTCAGCGAGGCTGAACACATGAATATTCCCCCATGGGTGCCCGTATTGTCCATATTCTGGATTATCCCTGTTCTCACCTCGGTATCGAGTGTGGCCGCCGGGGATCAGTCCCAATGGGGTCTCCCCCTGCCAGGAGTATCTTCCACGGCCATTATCTCGGTGTTTGACCCACCCACTACACCATTTGGGTCGGGACACCGGGGGGTTGATTTTCCGGCTAGCCACGGCCAGCAGGTCACCGCTGTGGGTTCGGGGGTCGTTTCAGTTGCCGGATCCAACGCGGGGAAACCCGTGGTTTCCATTCAACTCTCACGCCCGATTGATAGTTCCGGCAGTACCGTGCGGGCAACCTATGAACCGGTTAGCGCAATGGTGAACACGGGAGACTTCGTTGACGCCGGAACGGTGATCGGAATAGTGGACTTTTCCAGCGGTAATGCCGGTCATTGCCGAAGCTCATGCTTGCATTTCGGGCTGAAAGTCATGGCTGCCCCAACCCCCCACTACCTCAATCCTGCGATTCTGTGGCGTTCGAATGCACTGCTTCAACCGAGTTTGGCTGTGCACCGGAGCCTGATCGCGGATGAGCAGTTTCAAAAGTCTTCCGAAGCCTTTCGACACTGACATGCGTGTACCGCTGGGTTGTGGCCATGGATGCGTGTCCGAGGAACTCTTGAACCACCCGCATATCGGCACCGCCTTCGAGGACGTGGGTGGCCGCCGTATGTCGAAGCGCGTGCGGGGAAAGGCTGTGGCCGGTAACTGCTTGAGTTGATTGATTCACCATTGAACGAACCACTCGCTGGTCAATTCGGGCACCTCGAGCCCCGACAAACAGTGACTTCGTGCCCACCGCAATGTCTGCGCGAAAAACACACCATCGATCAATTGCCTTCTGTGCAGGAACTCCGTACGGAACCATACGTTCTTTATTTCCTTTGCCCACAACCCGAATCACCCTACGAATTGGATCAAGATCGCCAAGATCAGCACTGCACAACTCCGCGACCCGAATCCCTGTTGCGTACAGCAACTCTAAAATGGCTTGGTCCCTGACCCGAATCGCATCGGTTGAATCAATCTCACGATCCAATAAGACGGTGGTTTGGGTTTGAGTCAATATTGCTGGAAGTGTTTTTGGCACGGACGGGCTTGCTAAGCGCAGTGCTGGATCGACTTCGATGATTCCACGCTGTAGTGCCCAGGAAGTGAATGCCCGGGCTGCTGCAGCTTTGCGAGCAATGGTGGAACGTGCGCACCCATTTCGATGCAGGTCCGCGAGCCAAGCTCGAAGGTCAACCAGACTCACCTGTTTGACCGAGGAAATATCTGGCATCGAGTCAAAAAACTGAGTTAAGTCATTGCGGTAAGCGCGCACCGTATTTTCGCTACGACCTCGAGCGCCACCGAGGTAAGCGAGGAATGCCTCTACCTCGACATCACGCTCGCCCGCAGCCTTGCTCATGACACCATGATGATCAATAAACCGTGGCAATGCGGGTAACGGCTCGCGGTGAGTACGAAGAAATCTGCCAAGTTCACATCAGGAACTTAGTTCGGCGGGGAATATTTACGCCAAACACCCTCATTGCTGATAACCAATCCCGCGAGGTGCAGTTCGCTGAGTCGAGCAAGCAGGTCGAGCCGGGATCGACCAGTCTTCTGACACAATATGTCGATCCCGATTCCCCCGCGCTTGGGCAGTAACTCCCAGATCTCGTAATCGGTTTCACTGAGTTGACGCCAATCTGGGCCCCGGTCACGATGTGGAACACCTCGCGTCCCCACGTCAGGTCCACTTTCCCGAGGGTTAAAGCCGGTCACGAGCTCTTGAAGTTCAGCACTCGTTGTGACAACGTGAACATCTTTGTGCTTCAGAAGTGTATTGACACCGAGTGAGGTCGGGGAATGAATCGAGCCCGGGACTCCAGCCACTATTCGATTCATGTTCAACGCTTCCCGCGCTGTTGAACTTGTACCGCTGCGATCAGTAGCCTCAATCACACACGTTGCTTTGGTGAGTCCCGCCAAAATCCGATTGCGTGCTAGGAATCGTCTTTTTTGAGCGGCCTCTCTCGGTGGTGACTCACTGACAATTGCACCGTTGTCAATGATTTGTGCGAATAGATTTTCATGGCTTGACGGATAACGAGTATGAACACCGCTCGCCAGAACCGCTACCGTCGGCGCACCAACGGAGAGTGCCCCTCGGTGCGCGTGCGAGTCAATTCCGATAGCTCCTCCGGAAAAAACACTTGTTCCCCACTTACCAAGGTCAGCGGCCCATTGACTTCCGATGCCAGCTCCATAGGGGGTGCATGCTCGCGTCCCAACAATGGTTACCGATGAAAGTGCTATCACGCGAAAGTCAATGGATCCGATTGCCCACAAGGCCCAAGGTTGTGCGATCCCGAGAGAGCGCAGCTGCGTAGGCCAACCCTCGTGGTCGCGTGTAAGGATCCGAGCCCCAATTTTTTGCGAAAATTCCAACTCTGCTTCAAGATTGAACGACTCGAATTTACGTCCGAAGGCAACGTGATCCCGTTTGGGAAAACCCGTGGTGAGCAACAGGTCCAATACTTCTATCGGTGACATTCCCGAAGCGAGTTTTCTGTTAATTTTTTCGTCGGCCGGCTCGCATAGATGTGCAAGGACCAAAAATGCATCTGATTCTGAGGTTATTTTCACTAAGACGACATCGCCATCTCTGAATTGCGAAGGTGTATCGCAAGGGCAACATCTTCTCGTGTTGGTCGTTGGTTACCTGCAAGATCGGCAAGACTCCATGCGACACGAAGAACCCTGTGACTCCCTCTCAAGCCACCTGAATGACCTACATAGGTATTGAGCAGTTCGGCTCCCCCCGACTCGGGGTGAAAATCAAGGCGAAGTGATGCTGGTGGAACTTCTGAATTCGTGGACCAAGGGAAATCAGCGAATCTTTGAGCCGACAGATGACGCGCCGCGATTACACGCTCTCGAACGACTG
>CAMAVT010000197.1 GCA_945861775.1 Bifidobacterium breve | reverse complement strand
GCGAGTTGAAGATTTAGATCACAGTAAGGCATCTGTTCGACTTCTGAGCGTCATTGATGACCGTCCGCGCTATGTCAACGTGCTGTTGTTTGTGTCAACCATCGCAAGTATTACCGCCTTTGTTCTGGTGAGTTATCACGGTGTGACCTGGTTGACCGACCAAGGCCAGTTGCCGATACTGGGGGCTTTCGCAATCATTGCAGTAATTCTGGTGTTGGTTTCCTATATTGGGCTAGGGGTCGCCCCTCGGACTCTTGGCCGAATTCATTCAGAAAAGATTGCATTGGCGAGTGCAGGGCCAGCTAAATTTCTTGCTGCGATTCTAGGCCCGATCGCAACGCTGCTGATCCACCTAGGAAATGCACTGACACCGGGTAAAGGATTTCGACAGGGCCCATTTGACACCCAAGCTGATCTGCGTGATCTAGTTGACATGGCATCAAGTGACTCGTTAATCGAAGACGACGAACGCGCGATGATTCACTCGGTCTTCGAACTCAGTGACACATTTGCCCGTGAAGTTATGGTTCCTCGAACCGAAATGGTTTTTATCGAACGCAATAAGTCACTTCGATCGGCCCTCTCACTCGGCCTGCGCTCCTGGTTCTCACGGATTCCTGTCATTGGTGAGAACGCTGACGACATTGTTGGAGTGATCTACCTGAAGGACATCGTCAAAAGAGTTTTTGAATACCGTGACGCCGAGCACACAGAAAAAGTGGAAGACCTTATGCGACCTCCCTACTTCGTGCCGGACAGTAAGCAGGCTGACGACCTATTGCGCGATATGCAGGCGGCTCGTGTCCACATGGCAATTGTTGTTGATGAGTACGGTGGTACCGCGGGCATTGTCACGATTGAAGACATACTTGAAGAGATCGTGGGTGAAATCGCTGATGAATACGACACGGCAGCACCTGAAGTTGAAGTTTTAGAAGATGGCGGGTTCCGGGTGATGGCGCGGATGAATATTGATGACCTGGCAGACCTGATTGACATTAATATTGACTCTGAAGAAGAGGGGGTCGACTCAGTTCTGGGCCTCATGGCAAAAAGGCTTGGCCGGGTCCCGATTGCAGAATCACATATTGCGGTTCAAGGCTGGGATTTAATCGCCGAGATAGGCACTAACCGCAGAAATCGAATTGGTTTTGTTCGGGTAATCCCTAGTGAACCACTGGAAGATATGGTCATGGACGAGACAGACTTGGTACGTGACTCAGACTAGTCAGATTAGTTCGCGAACCGGAGTTCTCTCCGTATTGGGAGCAGCCGTTCTCTTCGGCACCTCCGGCACGGTAAGTCAACTACTAATCCCCGAGGCAAGTTCAGCCTCTATTGCTGCTTGGAGGCTTATTCTTGGCGCGATTGGGCTAGTGGTGTTAACGCGGGGGTTTGCTTTTTTCCACCTTTACCGACTGCCATTAATTTGGCTCATGGGCCTGGGAGTGGCCGCATTTCAATTCTTTTTCTTTCTCAGTGTCTCACTCGCGGGGGTGGCGGTAGGAACGCTGATCACCGTCTCGGCGGCTCCGTGGTGTACCGGATTGCTTGGCTGGGCGTGGAATCGCGTCCGACCCAATCGCGTGTGGTGGGCCGCAACCGCCATTGGGGTAATAGGACTTGCCTTGCTCGTGGGCAGACCACCTGAGGGCGACATTCAATTGGGTGGAATTGCGGCTGGCCTAACTGCCGCTGCAAGTTATGCGGTATTCACCAACATCGGTACGCGGCTCACAGGAGAGGGTGCTCCCTCTACATCGGTGTTAGCTGCTTCATTTGCCTTGAGCGCCCTGATGCTGCTGCCATTTGCTCTCACATCAGGCTCGTGGATTCTCACAAGTGAGGGAATTACGGCAGCTCTCTGGGTGGGCTTGGTGGGAACCACCGCGGCCTATTGGTTGTTCGGTAGGGGAATGCGCGTACTTCAAGCGGGAACTATTGGAACACTGAATTTGGCCGAGCCACTCGTTGCCACTATCTTGGCAGTAACAATTTTGGGTGAGGCAATATCAGTTATTGGTGTTGTGGGATGTGTCCTAATCCTGCTAGCTCTTCTTCTCCTTTCCCGATCGGTCACAACACAGGCACCACACACGCAGAGATCGGATGTAGCCACCGGATGACGAGTGCAGATTTCAAGAGTGGGTTCGCGGCAATAGTCGGGCGCCCAAATGCTGGAAAATCCACTTTCCTCAATGCCGCGATGGGCAGCAAGGTCGCCATAACCTCGGACCGTCCACAAACAACCCGCCGGGTGATTCGGGCCATCATCACCAGACCCGATGGCCAGTTAATTCTGGTTGATACTCCCGGGATTCACCGCCCGCGGACCCTGCTGGGTCAAAGGCTCAATGACGAAGTCAAAGACACCTATTCAACGGTCGACGCGGTTGCACTGTGCATTCCAGCGAATGAAACGATTGGTCCAGGTGATCGATTCATCGCTACATCAATTGCGGCATTATCAAAAAGCATCAATTTTGCACTCGTCACCAAGACAGATCTCGTGAACCCCGAACAACTAATGAAGCAGTTATTGGCAGTGGCCAAGTTGGGCGAGGAAGTTGGGCTCAATTGGAACTCGATTATTCCGGTGTCCGCGAAATCAAATGATCAGGTCGATGTAGTAGTTAATGAATTAATGAATGCCATGCCACCCGGACCGCAGTTCTTTCCAGAAGACACTGTGACCGATGAACCCGAAGAAATCTTTATTGCCGAACTCATCCGCGAAGCAGCACTCAAAGGTGTCCAAGACGAGTTACCACATTCCATTGCCGTGACTATCGAGGATATGTCATTGCGTGAAGACCGTCCTGAGAATTTTCCACTGACCGATATCTACGCAAACCTGTTCGTCGAACGCGATAGCCAAAAAGCAATTGTGATTGGTAAGGGTGGATCAAGACTCAAGCGAGTGGGCACCGAGTCCCGGCTTGAAATTGAAAAATTCCTGGGCACCGCCGTTTTCTTGGATCTGCGAGTAAAAGTCGCCAAAGACTGGCAGCGCGATCCAAAACAGTTACGTCGCCTTGGATTTTGATTCGGGTTCTGAATCTGATTCATTGCGATCAAGAATCATGTCGACCGGTGTTCTCATTCTCCGAGTCAGCGTTCGCTTTTCAACCTCGGGGTGCAGTTCATAGCGGTGACCGTAAGCCTCAAGTACAGCAGTGACAATCGCCACTAATGGAATACCGATTATTGCCCCGATAGGTCCGAAGAGGGCAGCCCCTACAAAGACTGAACCAAGGGCAACACCGGAATTGATATCCATTGTTGCGGTC
>CAMAVT010000196.1 GCA_945861775.1 Bifidobacterium breve | reverse complement strand
CACCAATAATCCTCATCTCTGGCTCGGCCTTGTCACCAGCGGCGAGGCCCAAGTTTTTTACGCGGCCCATTGTGTGCATTGTGTGAACCAATGGCACACGCCAGCGTTCGGAGGCCAGCCATCCCACTTGACCGGACAGCCAGTAATGGGAATGGATCAAGTCGTAGTAGCCCTCGGGTTGGGCGGCTTCGGTACGCAGCACTCCAGCAGTAACGGCACATAGCTGGCCGGGAAGATCGTTTTTGAGAAGCCCTTCAAAAGGACCCGCAGTAATGTGAATGACTTTGACACCGGGCACAAGTTCAACTGATGGAACCAAACGGGATGCGGTCGCCCGAGTAAAAATATCGATTTCAATCCCGCTCTGGGCCAAGCGCTTTGCGGTCTCCACAATGTAAACATTCATGCCACCAGCGTCACCGGTGCCCGGCTGATCAAGTGGAGATGTGTGAATGGAGAGCAGTGCAACGCGCATATCTGGCAACCTAATCTGTTAGCGAAACGGCGACGTAAGGTTCACCGGTGATGATGGTTATCACGCGTTTTGACACGGAAACCGCGTGATCTGCATAACGCTCGTAAAAGCGAGAAAGCAAAGTCACGTCGATTGCTTCTTCGACGCCGTACTTCCATGCAGGGGAAAGAACGATGGTGAAAAGTTCTCGGTGGAGGCGATCCATCTCTTCATCGTGGCGGGCGATATCAACACAAAGACTGATGTCTTGCGTGGCAATAACTGACCCGGTCTTGGAAACAATTGCCTCAGCCAGACCACCCATCTCCGCGAATGTTGCGCGAACCGCTTGAGGTGCGGCAATTCTGGGGTGTCGCATCCGGGCCTGTTTGGCAACGTGTTCGGCGAGATCGCCCATGCGTTCAAGGGAGCTGGAGATTCGCATTGCGCCTAGGAGTAATCGAAGGTCGGCAACACCGGGGTGAAGTGCAATGAGTTCAAAACACCTCTCATCGATGCCGGATGTCAAGATGTCAACTTTGGCATCAAAATCAATAACAGCCTCAGCCAATTGCAGGTCAGCATCAAGCAGCGCTTGGGTTGCCCTGTTCATGGCTGATCCGACAAGTCGCGTTACTTCGACCAGGTCGGCAGTTATCGATTCAACTTGCTGGTCATATGCCTTACGCATGCTGGCCTCACTTCCCCTCAGGGATCTAAGCCTACGCCCACTGATTGGATGCGCTAGCACGGTAAGTGAATGGCAAGTAAATGCAAAGTAAACTCCAGGCCCAGTTGATGAAACCTTGGCCAAACTTTCACGTGTCTGACCACTTTTTGGGAAGTGGTGTTCACCCAAGCCCTTATGCTGACAACTGTGGCATTAAGTAAAAGAGGTGAGTCGGGGGAGAAAACCCCCCGTTCGACCGCGATTTACCCTGCCGTCTCGGAAGAGATTGTGCGACTTCTCTCGATTATTACGTCAGCTTCTCTCGTAGTGGCCCCGGACGGCACCGTATTGCGGGCGAGTTCTCGGGCGCTGACTTTAGGAATTGTGAACCGCAACTCGGTCGCGGTCCCCGATATTGCCGAAATTGTTTCACAGGTGGCCGACGACGGAACACCGCGTGAGCAGGTATTGCGAGTACGCCGTCCGCCGCTAGGACGTGAGTTACTGGAAGTCAAAGTGCGGGTCGCACCCCTCAATTCTGGAGCCATTTTGGTTTTGATTGACGACCTGGCCGAAGAACGTCGAGTCGATGCCGTGCGACGCGATTTTGTTGCCAACGTCAGCCACGAATTGAAAACCCCGGTGGGTGCGCTCTCACTTCTTGCCGAAGCTGTGTTGACCGCAGCCGATGATAAGGAGCAGGTTGAACACTTCGCCGAGAAAATGCAGGCTGAGGCGAAACGACTCGGGAGCTTGATCCAAGACGTCATAGATCTTTCACGGCTGCAAAGTGAAGACTCCATGAACCGCGCGGAATTGATTGAGACTGATCAACTCATCAACCGGGCGATCGAGGAAGTGAGAACTCTTTCCGGTGGTCTGGGTATCGAGATTATCCGGGGTGAGCCCGAGGCATCTGTGATTTTGGGAGATCGCGGACAACTCCTGACAGCCCTGCGCAATTTGCTGACAAATGCGATCAGTTATTCGGCTGAAAACACGCGGGTTTCGGTGACCTCGCGCGAGGTTGACGGAATCGTAGAAATTTCGGTTAAAGATGCCGGCATTGGTATTCCTTCACATGACTTGGACCGAATATTTGAACGCTTCTACCGGGTTGACCCCGCCCGCTCACGCGGTACGGGTGGAACCGGCCTCGGCTTGGCCATCGTGAAACATGTGTGCCAAAACCATGGAGGCGAAGTAGTCGTGTGGTCTGAAGTAGGAACGGGTTCAACATTTACCCTACGAATCCCTTCCTACAACCCGATGCTTGACGACTCACGTGATTCACATGAGTTCACGGTCGATACTCTTTCAGTGGTGAGAGGGAAAATTTCGTGACACGAATCCTGATCGTTGAAGATGAAGACTCTTTTTCTGATGCACTCTCGTTTATGTTGCGCCGCGAAGGCTATGAGGTCTTTATCGCGGCTGATGGAAATACGGCAGTGGCAGAGTTCGACAAGCACGGCCCGGATTTGGTGCTCCTTGATTTGATGCTCCCGGGAATTTCTGGAACCGAAGTGTGTCGAATTATTCGCAGCAAATCAACGGTCCCTGTCATCATGCTAACGGCAAAAGATGGCGAAGTGGACAAGGTTGTTGGCCTGGAACTTGGCGCGGATGACTATGTAACCAAACCATTCTCTTCGCGTGAGCTTTTAGCACGAGTGCGCGCCGTTCTGCGTCGCCATGGTGAACAAGACGAACTGCTCCCACCAACAGTTGAAGCTGGAACGGTTCGTATTGATATTGAACGACATGTTGTCTCTGTTCGTGGAGAGCATGTCACGATGCCGCTCAAGGAATTTGACCTCTTGGAATTTTTGGTGCGAAATTCGGGCAGGGTACTCACTCGAAACCAACTCATTGATCGAGTTTGGGGAGCGGATTACGTCGGTGATACCAAAACACTTGATGTTCACATCAAGCGTTTGCGAGGAAAAATCGAGATTGATCCCGCGAACCCGATTCATATTCAAACCGTTCGTGGATTGGGATACAAGTTCGATATCTAGTTTGATAGCCTCTCGCTCGTGATCACCACGTGGTAGGCCTAGGCACAATCATTAACGTTGCCGCAATTGTGATTGGCTCACTCATAGGCGTTGGTTTGGGTCATCGACTTCCCGAACGAACCCGTGCTGTTGTCACAGACTCCCTTGGCATGCTGGTGCTCGTAATCGC
>CAMAVT010000195.1 GCA_945861775.1 Bifidobacterium breve | reverse complement strand
CTGCAATTACAGCCGTGCGTAAATGATTTCTTTGGTTGAACCCGTACCTTTCCTGCATCTCTGGGCTGAGTTGATCTTTGCGGAAGGGGCTCGACACCCTCCCAGAGTAACGAGGGCCACGAGTCTGAGTGAGAGGATGCTCCAGTGCCAAACACATCAACGGGGGAGCCATTGCGGCTAATGGCGATTCATGCCCACCCAGACGATGAATCAAGTAAAGGTGCAGCTACCACCGCCAAATACGTTGATGAAGGCATCGAGGTGATGGTGGTTTCTTGTACCGGTGGTGAACGAGGTGACGTGCTTAATGTGCAGGCCCAGGAGTTAGTCGACCTGCACGGGATCCATGAAGTGCGTCAAAGGGAAATGGCTGAAGCGGCGAGAATCCTCGGGGTGCGACACGAGTGGCTCGGTTTCATGGATTCCGGTTTTACTGAAGGTGAACCATTACCCGAAGACGCATTCGCCCTTGTCCCCCTTGAAGTAAGTGTCCCGCCACTTGTCAAACTGCTCCGCGAATTTCGCCCACAGGTCGTCACGACTTACGATGAAAACGGTGGATACCCGCACCCCGATCACATTCAAACGCACGTGATCACCATGGCCGCAATCACTGCTGCTGCGGATCCGAACATGTACCAAGAACTTGGGCCGGCATACCAAGTGCAGAAGGTCTATTACAACCAGCAGTTTCATAAGGCGCGTATCGTTGCTTTGCATAACTTGCTGCTGGAGCAGGAAATTGAATCCCCCTATGTTGAGTGGCTAGACAAATGGGAAGACAAACCAGAAGATGCGGAAAGAATTACTACGAGTATCGAATGTTCGGCGTACTTTCCCATCAGGGATGCCGCCCTCAAAGCCCATGCCACTCAAATCGAACCCGATGGCCGTTGGTTTTTAGTTTCAACAGAACTGCAACAGAGCGCTTGGTCAACCGAGGAATTCCAATTAGCCTCGAGTTTGGTACCTACGACCCTGCCTGAGAGTGACCTTTTTGCCGGCCTGCGCTAGAAAGTTAGCAACAGATTAGAGTGGAACCACTATGGACAGCGAATCGAATCTCAGTGAAACTATTGCAGGGGCCGGCCCTATCGCTGGATTCTTTGTGTTGCTTGTCGGTATCGCACTAGTGCTGCTGTGGCTCAACATGAATCGTCAGATGAAGCGAATTGATCCAGACCTCCCGCGTGGGCGACGCGAAGTTCACATTGAGCAAGAAATGGATGACGTAGCGCAGATGGAAGAGAGTGTCGAGCAAGATCCTGATGCCGCCAAGCAGTAATTTTTGGACGCGGGCTAAAACACCGGCCTCCATTCTGGCGCTCCTTTCACTAATTCTGGTGTGTGTGCTTTTCTTCTTTCTCGGTAAGTGGCAGTGGGACCGCACCCAAGACATTTTGGATGCTGAAAGAGCAGCCGCAATGGCAGCGGTGCCGGTCAGTGAAATTGATCAACCATTGGATCCGCAGGATTATGGGAGAACAGTTACTGCGACCGGGTCCTTTGTAAATGCAGACCAAGTCCGAATCGGAAGCAGGCTTTCGCGGGAATCGGTTGCAGGGGATTGGATTGTTTCGGCGCTGGAGACCCAGAGCGGCCAGTTGATTGCAGTTGTTCGCGGTTGGGTGCCGCAAGGACAGCTGTTCACGACCCCAGAGGGAACGGTCAGTATTGAAGGGGTCTTGCAACCCAGTGATACTTTTTATGCCACGGTGAGTGATTCAGGTGGCGAGATTGTGACCATTGATTCGCAGCAACTATCAGAGCTGTGGAATACCCCGCTGCTCGACGGATATGTTGTTTTGCAATCCCAGTCACCAACGAAAGCCAATTCACCTGAGATCGTCCCTCCAACAATTTCAACAGCAGAGGTCGCGTTCCCCCTGCAGAACTTCTTCTACGCGATTCAGTGGTGGGTTTTTGCCCTCTTCGCGGTCACGATCTACATCCGTTGGCTGGTTATGGGCAATATAAAGTTGCGCAAATGATTCACGTCATGGGTGAGGCCTTGATCGACATCATTGTTTCCTCTGATGGAGAGATTGACTCCGTTGTGGGTGGGGGTCCCATAAACACTGCGCGCACGATTGCTCGTCTTGGCACCAAAGTTTCCTTTATCGGTGGCATTTCCCAAGATGCATTAGGAAAGCGAATCCGTCGGTTACTTGACAGTGATGCGGTTCATTGTGCAATTGAACAGGATTGCCCTGCCCCAACAACTTTGGCAATCGCATCACTCGACGAATTGGGTGCGGCAACGTATCAATTTCTCATCCAGGGAACTTCATCACTTTCGGTTACTCCTGAAATAGCACTGAAAGCATTTGACAATAAAGCGACAGCTCTTCATATTGGGACTCTCGCATTTGTTTTTGAACCACTGTCACAAGCAACTCGCGCCGTAGTAGCGGCAATGGATGAAAAACAAATCTTGATGGTAGACCCGAACGCTCGACCGAGTGTGATGCAAGACCCTTCACAATTTTGGGAAACATTCAATGCTGCTCTTGAGCGTGCTGATGTAATCAAGTTCAGTGGCGACGACTTTGACTACATGTTCCCTGATCTGAGCAACCAGGAGGCTGCACAAAATATTTGCAGCCGATCACAGGCTGTTGTGTTGCTTACCGACGGGCCGAAGGGGGTGCATGTGTTCACTCAAACGGAAGACTTCCACATTAACGTCCCTGAAGTCGATGTTGTCGACACTGTGGGGGCTGGTGACTCATTCAGCGGTGGGTTTCTCTCACATTGGGATAACCACAACTTGAACCGAGCCGAGCTTGCGAATACGGAGGCAGTCCGCGCCGCCGTTGAGTTTGGAATCAAGGTTGCAGGATTGACCTGCCAGCGGGTAGGCGCCATGCCACCATTCGCGCACGAATTAGTCTGAACGTAGGCTGCCGCTATGAAAAAAATCTCGACAGCGCTGCTCGCATTCCGCATTATGGCCTGGGTTACGGGAGTAGTCCTTGCTTTTGCTTCGGTCTGGGCGCTCTATGGCTATCTCTTTCTCAATTACGGGACAGAAGGCGGTAAGCCACTTCTCTACAGCTTCCTGTGGCTGGCCCACGGCTGGTTGTATTTCGCATATTTGATTGCTGCCGTAAATCTGGCATTTCTTTTGCGCTTCCCAATCCTGAAAACACTGGCCTTGCTACTAGCTGGAACAATCCCATTTGCATCTTTTTACGCGGACTTTGTTATGCACCGGTACGTGGCGTCCTTGCCGAACAAAACCGTTGACAAGGCCATCAAGCAAGATCCCACTCGATAGGGGCGAGACCTTGTTGCCGCAGTAATTCATTTGTGCGACTAAATGGCCTGCTTCCAAAA
>CAMAVT010000194.1 GCA_945861775.1 Bifidobacterium breve | reverse complement strand
CAGACATGGGCTGAGAACATGAGTAAGTGGAAGTCGTACGGTCGTGGATACCGCGGATTCGTGAGCGAGCACCCGGAGCGGCGCGCGGCGATCTTGAAGCACATGGTTTTCACCGTGCCGGTGGCTCGGTCTTGGCGGCCCGTGCTTCGCGGTCACCTAACACAGCCTATGTTCGGGGGCCTAATGGCCGCCAACATTTTGGTTGGCTGGCTGCGTGGAACCGTCACCTTGGAGAAACCAAAGACGGCGTCCGCCTGATTTGAAACGGAAGGACCGGCATCCGCCCTTGTGATCGAAGTGACTCATTCGTGAAAATATGCCGTCCCCGCCCTCATTGTCCGTCTTTACCGCTGTTCGCTGAGCCATCGACGAAACGTGCTGAGTACTTTGGGTGCGCTTTTAGAAGGTCATAGACCCGCGCGAGATATTCACCCACGACCGAAACACTAAGCAGTGTCAAGCCCCCGATCGTTAGGACAGCTGCCATCACAGAAGACCACCCGGTGACGGTTCGCGTCTGCATGTAGGTGACCAGCACGTACAGCAGCCAAAACGCAGCTCCGGCAGAAATGACTAACCCGGATAAGGCCACCAACCTGAGCGGCGCTGAAGTGAAACCAAGAATGGATAAAAGTGCCATTTTAAATTGCCAACCAGCGCCGAATCGACCCTTGCCGGCAATTCGATCACGTGCGCTGTACTCAAGGGTTACCGATCGATACCCGATGGCGGGAAGTAGGAGCCTTAACACCTTGTCACCAGGGACTTTCAGTACTGCTTCCACTACCGGGCGATGAATCAACCTGAAGTCGGCTTGGCTGTCAGCGATGGGAACTTTAGTAATTGTTCGAATGATGCGGTAGTACATGGTTGCCGCCGATCGCTTTGCCCAGGAGTCATTCGTTCGATCTGGCTGGCGCATATATACAACATCAGCATCTTCGTCGAGGGCTGCAGAGATCATGTATTGAATGCATTCAGGTGGGTGCTGGCCGTCAGAATCCATGGTGAGGACCCATGTGCCGCGAGATGCTGACATCCCCGCCTCGAGCGCAATTTGGTGTCCACAGTTTTTTGACAATGCCAAGACCCGGCATCCGCGCCAATGAATGGACAACGCCCGTTCGACCGAGGTGTCGCGGCTTCCGTCATCAACAACAAGGACCTCGTATGTACGGCCTAAGTCTTCCAAAAAAACTTTCAGCTCCTGCAGAAACTCGACGATGCCTTCGGCTTCGTTAAACATCGGGGTGACGACTGACAAGAAGGG
Organism: Bifidobacterium breve; assembly: GCA_945861775.1. Classification (GTDB taxonomy): domain Bacteria; phylum Actinomycetota; class Actinomycetes; order S36-B12; family S36-B12; genus UBA4592. Next base: position 2,081 of record CAMAVT010000194.1, on the reverse strand, counting down.
TCTCTCCTGAGAGTCAGTATGAATACGCAATTCAGTCGAATTATCTTCAGTCACGGGTCATCTACATCCCTCTGGCATCAATGCGTACGGATGCGTTGGCTAAACACGGCGTTAACGGGTATGGATCTACATTAATGAAGACGCACGCAACCGGAGCATTCGAGTCAAATCTATCGAATGGCGTCAGCTTCCAGTTTTCGGCTCCTTGGCGAGATAGGGCAGTCAACCACTGCCCGGTCGAACCCTGTCGGTCCTCAAGATTCATGTCGGGAAGCAGGAATCCGCGCGCAATGCCGCCGGTGCTGCGCGCAATTTGAGTGAGAATTGCCCGCGATGGCTCAGCTTCAACGCTCGCTGGCACCACGACGACCAACTGGCGGCTGCCGATCTCCCTTAGTTTCTGAACAGCACCCGATAGTCCAGATTCATAGGCCTTGGTGCTTACTTGATTGAGTTGGGCCTCCGCCTTGATTTTCGGGAATTCAACTAGTGAAGTCAAAATTGCACGGCCAAATAAAGCGGCTGCCAGTAGGAGAACAATTGCGCCAACAATCCGGGGTGTGCCCGCGGATCTGCGCACGATCGCGATAGAGAGGATTACGGCTCCGCAAATCTGCAGCACCTTCGCAATGTCAAAGACCATCCAGTAGCGAACGTGGCCGTAGTGTCCACCGTTTAGGATGATGTCACCCCACAACAGGGCTACGCTCCAGGCGACGAGCGCGCCAACAAGCATGGCAGTGGCCCGGTGGTTACGAGAGCACAGCCACCACCAAGCTATTGAGGCGATCAATAGGGCAGTCGTACCTGGCAGCCAGTAGTACCTGAACACGGCAAAGGTGGCAGTCAATCCGATTTGCAGGCGCTCAACTCCGCCTACCTGGCCGTATACGTCACTTTCGTTGCCCAAGATTATGGGGGCAAGCAGCGCCAAAGGGATCATTGAGGAGGCGGACCACAATAGATCCGACCATTTTTTATCCTGGGTGAACAAGTAAAACCCCGTGGCCAGTGCCAAGAAGGGCACGAGGATAAAAGTTTCTTTGGCCAATGGTGCACCGATACAACCCGCCATGAGCGGGAGCCACCAGATCCTTGTTCTGGTGCGCACAAGTAGAACGAGGGCAAGTAGGGCGAGCATGGTGAATGCGGTGCCGAGGATCTCCGAGGGGCCCAGTCGCGTCACGATGCCCTTCCAGGCATCCATTCCAGCCACAGCTAGTGCCGCCAATGATCCAGAAATCATAAAACTTGCGGCCCGTGCCCAGCGCGATTTCCAATCGGCGGCCCAGTCAACCGCGATGCCGAAGGCGGTGGCACCCATCGCAATAGTTAGTGCGTATAGACCCAGCACTGTTGCGTACCAAGCTTCCACATTTGTTCCGAAGAGAACGGCCTCGCCCATGCGGAATCCGTAGTAAGTGGGGCGAAACCTCACGGTATCCGGCCAAGCGCCCACCTCTGTATCGCGTAGAAGTGTTGAGAGGTACTCGCTTGGCGAGAGTCGCCCATCCCCCCCGATCCAGTAGAGCGGTTCGTGATCATCGATTGGGCCAAATGATGCGCTTAGGTCAGCACCAGCGAGAAAATATGCGATTAGAGTTCCAAGCCCAAGCAAGATGAGGGCTCCAACAACGACTACAGGCCAGTCCAAGGGCTTACTGGTGGAGTCTGTCCGTGTCATGTTCAAGTTAAGTCCTTTGGTACTCGAAGCCCGTACGTGAATTGAGGCGATGGACTCAAAAAGCGGAGGTGAACATGACAATATCAAGCCCGCAATCAGTCATCGGCAATAGAAGGTCGGAGAACGTTACCTTCTTAACTGTCACCAACGGGAAGAACCATTCAGGATTACTATCGATACCCAGCTATCCGCCTGCCGACCTAACGTCAATTAGGGGATGCGCGCCCTGTTCATCGACTCCTTATCGACTGCTTGGCGACTGAGAGCAGGAATCGAGGGTTGCCCCATAGGTAACGTTTACCAAGGCGCTTGGGCTCCTGGGCCAGCCGGTACGTCCACTCCAGCCCGCTGCGCTGCATCCACTCGGGTGCCTGGCTCACAGTGCCGGCGAGGAAGT
>CAMAVT010000193.1 GCA_945861775.1 Bifidobacterium breve | reverse complement strand
ACATGGATATTCGCGCACTTCCCTAATGTTCGAGCCGCGGCAGCGATCTCATGTAATTCGCGGGAATTGGAAACAGAAAGGTCAATATCGGCTTCAACACATGTGGCGAGATCAGGATCCCCCGGCATACTCAGCCAGCTCAGCAGTTTTCCATGATCTCCCGCAGCACGCAATGCAAGTGCTTCGCTGGGCAGCGCAACACCCAACCACGTGACTCCATGTGCCCGAAGCAATGGGGCAATGAAGTCAACTCCATGTCCATAGGCATCAGCTTTCACCACAGCCATCACGTCAACACCGGCAATTGCTCGAAGTGTGTCGTAATTGCGCAGGATTGCCTGACCACTGACATTGGCCCAAGCCCGGGCATTGGGTGGTGGCTGCGATTTAGAGGTCACGCAACACCTCGCCCACCATGTTGCCGATGTCAACAGCCGTCGGATTCTCCGATTGGGCTTCTGCAATTCGCCCAGCCCGAGAGTGAATCCACACCCCCGCCGCTACCAGCGCAACAACGTCAACAGTGTCAAGCGCACTACCTGCAAGAAGCCCACCAATGATTCCTGTCAGCACATCACCTGACCCGGCCGTACCCATTGCTGGAGCAGCCTCAATGTCAACAAATGCACGCCCATCAGGGCCAACCACCAAAGTTCGCGGACCCTTTGCCACCACAATTACGTTTAATTCGCGTGCCGCAGTGCGCACCGACTCAAGATCAAATTCAGCCAAGCTGGGAAACAACTGCCGAAACTCACCAACATGCGGGGTCACTACGGTCACTCCCGAACGGGCCGCAACAGCTGCACGGAGATCTGCTGATTCAGCGACATCACTGAGTGCACCAGCATCAAGAACCACCGGCAATTCCCCATCGAGAACCGAAACGAGGAACGAATGTTCCTCTTCTCGGCCAGAAAACCCCGGCCCAACCGCCCACCCGGTAATTCGCGGTGAATCAGATTCAATTGAAACAACATTAGGCAATGAATCCAAGACAAGAGAACGGTCAACAAATCCTTCACGAAACATCACCATGCCGACGCCACTGTGCTGCGCACCCAGGACGCTGAGCATGGCCGCGCCGGGGTAACTTGGTGAGCCAGCGGCGATTCCCACAACTCCGCGGGAATACTTGTAGGAATCAAAACTCAAAGCCGGCACCAACTCTGCGACCTCGTAATCCCCTAAGACTCGCAACACCGGATCACTATCAAATTCCAAATCTAAATCGACGACCTCGATCGCGCCTACAAACGCAGCACCGGGAGCAAGTACCAATCCCGGTTTGAGCGCCCCAAAAGTAAATGTCACATCAGCATGAATGCAAGCGTCAACATCGCAAACACCAGTATCGGCATTAACTCCACTGGGAATGTCAACGGCAACCACCAGTGGTGAAAAGTTTATAAAGCGAGCAAGTTCACTATCAACTGGCCGTGAACTCCCCAGCCCGGCAATCCCGTCGAGCACTAAATCAAATTCTCCCGCCAGTGAATCGATCACGCGTCCACCAGCAACCAGAACTGCGGTGAGACCTACTTCATGGCACACACCGGGAACAACGCAAAAGATCTCAACGCGCACCCCACGGCGAGCCAGTAACGCTCCGGCGAAGAGTGCATCACCGCCGTTATTGCCCGGACCAACAACAACTAGAACGGACGTGCCATAGACACGTCCGAAAGTCTCTCTCAATAAATCTGCACAGCCAACACCAAGTGCAAATGCCGCGCGTTGCATGAGTGAACCTGGAGCAGTAACCAAAAATGCCTGCTCCTCAGCATCTCGGATCTGTGCAACCGAAAAAACCGGCAGGCCGAGATCGTGAGAAACCTGAGACTCAGTCATCGAATTACTCGACCGTTACGGACTTGGCAAGGTTGCGAGGTTGGTCCACGTCAAGACCTTTTTCCCTGGCCATCTCGCAGGCAAAAATTTGCAAAGGCACGACTGCAACGAGGGGCTGCATCAATGTTGGGACCGCAGGGATTCGAATTATGTGGTCGGCAAAAGGAACAATGCTTTCATCGCCCTCTTCAGCGATTGCAATGATTTTGGCTCCGCGGGCACGCACTTCTTGGATATTTGACACCATCTTGTCGTGCAGAATCGCGCGCCCCTTGGGTGATGGAACAATCACAATCACCGGAATTCCCTCTTCGATCAAAGCAATGGGTCCGTGCTTGAGCTCCCCGGCCGGGAAACCTTCAGCGTGCATATAGGCCAGCTCTTTGAGTTTGAGTGCGCCTTCAAGGGCAACCGGGTAACCGACATGGCGGCCAATGAAGAGGACTGAACGGGCTGAAGCAAGGGAACGGGCAAGTTCACGAACAGGTTCTGCGGTATCAAGTACGAGGTCAACCTGTCGAGGCATGTCGCCAAGGTCAGCAAGAATTGCTCGGATTTCGTCTTCGAACATGACACCACGAACTTGAGCCAAAAACAATCCAACTAGATATGTTGCAGTTATTTGGGTGAGAAAAGCTTTGGTGCTCGCAACGGCGATCTCAGGCCCGGCATAGGTATAGATCACTGCGTCAGACTCTCGGGGAATAGTTGATCCGACTGTATTGCAAATAGCCAAAGTGCGAGCACCCTGCGACTTGGCATAACGAAGCGCCATCAAGGTATCCATGGTTTCTCCGGACTGTGAAATGGCAATGACCAGTGAGTCAGGTCCAACAATTGGATCCCGATAACGGAATTCACTTGCCAGCTCGACATCAACGGGAAGGTGCGTCCAATGTTCAATTGCGTACTTGGCAACCATTCCAGCGTGTGCTGCAGTTCCGCAAGCAATCACGATTACCTTGTTAATGTGTTGCAAGACTGATGGATCAATACTGAGTTCATCTAATTTAATCCGTTGGTTCTCATCAATGCGACCAAGGAGTGAGTCGGCAACTGCTTTTGGCTGCTCTGAAATCTCTTTCAACATGAACAGGTCAAATCCACCTTTTTCAGCTGCGGATGCATCCCAATCAATAGTGAATGGTGTGGCCTGCACAACTGCGCCATCGAAGTCGGTGACAACAACGGAGTCTGCTTTCATGATCACGATTTGATCTTGGCCTAACTCCAACGCTGAGCGGGTGTGTGCAACGAATGCGCTGACATCTGATGCCAGGAAATTCCCACCTTCACCCAGCCCAACGACAAGCGGTGAGTTCCGGCGAGCACCAACTACAAGATCGGGTTGCTCCCGGTCAATCACTACCAGAGTAAAAGCGCCTTGAAGCCTCGAGCACACCGCCTGCATGGCTAGGGGCAACGAGTTACCCACCTCAGGTAGTGCTCGCGCCATCATGTGTGCCACGACTTCAGTGTCAGTCTCAGACTCGAGAGAAATACCCGCAGCTTCCAGTTCGGCGCGTAGCACCTGAAAGTTTTCAATGATTCCGTTATGAATGACGGCAATGCGTTGATCTGAACTTACGTGAGGGTGGGCATTACGGTCGGTTGGACCGCCATGAGTTGCCCACCGGGTGTGACCAATTCCAGTGGTGGAACCTGGCATTGGATCTTGGCCGAGGAGCTGCTCAAGCTCTCCGAGTTTTCCCGCCTTCTTACGCACTTCAAGCTTGCCGTCAG
>CAMAVT010000192.1 GCA_945861775.1 Bifidobacterium breve | reverse complement strand
CAATTTGTTCCGCAGCACGGATAACGAGTGTTCCTTTAGGAACTTCCATTTCAATGCCATCAATAACAACATTGACCGTATCGGTTTTTTCGGTGTGGTTCGTAATAGTCATTAGGCGCGCACTCCCGAAAATACGTAGGAAGCAACTGGATCGAACTGTGCATCCGCGCTGGTGTGCGTCGCCGCTGTAAATTCATCACTGAAGTACTTGATCGCAGCGGGGTATGGGGTTGCTGCAGCATCACCGAGTGCACAGAACGAGCGACCTGCGATTTGCCCACACAGGGTGTTCAGTGTTTCCATCTCGACGGCGGTGCCATGACCGTGTTCAAATTTTTCCAGCACTCCCGTGATCCAGTAGGTCCCCTCTCGGCACGGTGTGCACTTGCCGCAGGACTCATGCTTATAAAACTCAAGCCAGCGGGTTACCGCTTTTACAACCGACACCGTTTGGTCAAAGATCATGGGGGTACCCGTGCCCAACATGGTGCCGGCCTCGGCCATGGCTTCATAGGTCAACGGAAGGTCAAGGTGATCGGCTGTCAGCATGGGAACACTGGATCCACCAGGAAGCCAGAACTTGAGTTCGGCGCCCGGACGCATACCACCGGCATAGTCGAGAAGTTCACGCATAGTGATTCCCAAAGGAGCTTCGTAGATTCCTGGTCGCTGTACGTGACCCGAGACAGCGAACACTTTGAATCCAGGTGACTTTTCCGTTCCAAATTGGCGGAACCATTCAACACCGCGGTCAACTATGTAAGGAATATTTGCAATTGTCTCGACGTTGTTGATCACTGTCGGTGATGCATAAAGCCCTGCTACAGCAGGAAATGGTGGCTTTAGGCGAGGCTGTCCGCGATAGCCTTCAAGTGAGTCAAGAAGTGCGGTCTCTTCGCCGCAAATGTATGCGCCAGCGCCAGCGTGAACGGTGACTTCAAGGTCAAAACCGGACCCCTGAATGTTTTTACCGATGAGACCGGCAGCGCGTGCTTGCTTAACCGCAAAAGCAACCTTGCGAATCGCCGCAGGCACCTCACCTCGAATATAAATAAATGCGTGGTTCGCCCGAATAGCGAATGATGTGATGATCACACCTTCAATCAATGCATGCGGGTTCGCCATCATGATTGGAATGTCTTTACATGCGCCCGGCTCAGATTCGTCAGCATTGACCACCAAGTAATGGGGCTTGCCGTCATTTTGTGGAACAAATGACCATTTCAATCCGGTTGGGAAACCCGCTCCCCCGCGTCCGCGAAGCCCACTGTCTTTTACTGTGGAGATGATCGCATCAGGGTCGGACTTCAGTGCCTTTGCAAGTGCCTCGTAACCACCATGGCTTTTGTAACCGTCAAGTGTGTACAGCGCAGGGTCGTCCCAATGCTCAGTAATTACCGGTGTCAGTTTCATTATTGCTGCGCTCCAGACTTTGCAATTTTTAAACCAGCAAGCATTTTTTCGTCAACGCAATTTCCAATAGTTGCAAGATCATCTTCCGCCATCGCGAGAGTGTGCTCAGTTGCTTGAAAATCACGAATCATGGGACCTCGGGTTGACCAGACTTCTTCACCGGCGGCAAGTTTGTCAATTACGTCAACGGCACTTTGAGGGGTTACGTCATCCATGAATTCCCAATCCACCGTCATTACCGGTGCGTGGGTGCAGGCAGCCTGACATTCGATGCGCTCCAACCAGAAGTTACCGTCAGCGGAAGGCCCGTTGTGTGTTGCACCAAGTCGCTCAGCAACGCGTTCGTAGACGGCATCGCCTCCGAGTAATCCACACAAAGTATTGATACACACACCGATGTGATGTTTTCCGACTGGACTGTGCTTGTACATGGTGTAAAACGTTGCCACCGCTGTTACTTCGGCTTGTGTGATCTCAAGTTCTTCCGCGCAAGCCGCAATGCCTTCGGTGGTCACTTCATCTTGTTCTGCTTGCACCAAGTGCAACATTGGCAATAGCGCAGAACGCGAATTCGGATAACGACCCGCGAGTTCCCTCATTTTGATACGAGTTGATTCAGTTATCACGTTCGGCTCGTCTCTCTGTGACATTTAGCGGTCCACCCCACCCATTACGGGGTCGATACTGGCAACAGCAGCGATCACGTCTGCAATCATGGAACCCTCGCTCATGGCAGCAACGGCCTGCAAGTTGTTAAAAGATGGATCCCGGAAGTGAACTCGGTAAGGCCTGGTTCCACCGGTGCTCACAACATGTGCACCAAGTTCGCCACGTGGTGACTCAATTGGGACGTATGCCTGACCGGCAGGGACACTAAAACCTTCGGTGACCAACTTGAAATGGTGAATAAGTGCTTCCATCGACTCACTCATGATTTTCTGAATGTGCTCGGGCGAATTGCCTTGCCCGTCGCCGCCAATTGAGAGTTGTGATGGCCAAGCAATTTTCTTATCCGCAATCATGATTGGCCCTGGCACCAAACGATCGAGACATTGATCAACAATGTTGAGTGACTGGTGCATTTCAGCAATTCGAATTAAGAACCGGCCATACGCGTCATTGGTAGTTTGGGTGGGAACTTCAAAATCATAATTTTCATAGCCGCAATACGGGGCGCTCTTGCGAAGGTCATGTGGCAAGCCGGTTGCTCGCAAGACCGGACCGGTCATGCCGAGTGCCATGCAACCGGTGAGGTCGAGGTAACCGACGCCCACTGTTCGGCCCATCCAGATCGCGTTGTCCACCAATAGATCTGAAGTGTCCTTCAATCGTTTGCGCAGTAGAACAACGGTTTCCCTGATTTTTTCTTCAGCACCGTTTGGCAAATCGATGGCCACTCCACCCGGGCGGATATAAGCGCTATTCATGCGCAAACCGGAGACCATCTCGAAAATGTCTAGGACAAGCTCACGCTCACGGAAACCAAAAATCATGGCGGTGAGCGCTCCGAGTTCCATGCCACCGGTTGCAAGGGCCACCAAGTGTGACGAAACGCGGTTCAATTCCATCATCATGACTCGGATGACGTTGGCGCGTTCGGGAATTTGGTCCTCAATGCCAAGCAATCGCTCGACGGAAAGGCAGTAGGCCGTTTCATTAAACATCGGAGCCAAATAATCCATGCGCGTTACATAAGTGACACCTTGAACCCAGGTGCGAAACTCCATGTTCTTTTCAATTCCCGTGTGCAGGAATCCGATTCCGCAACGAGCTTCAACAACCGTTTCGCCTTCAAGTTCCAAAATCATGCGAAGTACACCGTGTGTAGACGGATGCTGCGGTCCCATGTTGACGACGATCCGCTCGTTCTCGCCTTCAGGTGCGGCAGCGATGGAATCCCAGTCACCTCCGCCAAGGTTGTACACGGTTCCTTCGGTGGTGTCATAAGAACCCGAAAAAGGATCAACGTTTGTAAAGTCGGTGGTTGTCATTAGTTGTACGACCTCCGGTGATCTGGTGAGGGGATACTCGCACCCTTGTATTCAACGGGAATACCGCCAAGTGGATAGTCCTTACGCTGGGGGTGGCCCACCCAGTCATCAGGCATTTGGATGCGCGTGAGCGCCGGATGACCATCGAAAATAATTCCAAAAAAGTCCCACGTCTCGCGCTCATGCCAATCCGCGGACGGGTAAGTGGCGACAAGTGAAGGAAGATG
>CAMAVT010000191.1 GCA_945861775.1 Bifidobacterium breve | reverse complement strand
GAACCGAATCTTGATGACTTAAAGAACCTTCCACGCACACACGCGGTGTTAAACGAGACGATTCGACTGTTTCCCGCTAGTTGGATTCAGGGTCGGAGGCTTCTCAGTGACGTTGAAGTCGGTGAGTGGACTATGCCGCGGGGAGCAATGGTGTTCGCCAGTCCTTGGATGATGCAACGAAGCGAACGTTGGTGGAAGGATCCGGAAAAGTTTCTACCACAACGTTGGTTTGACAGCGACGGTTCCTTTAACGAGGACGCACCAAAGGTTCCCAAGGGTGTGTGGTTTCCATTTGGTTGGGGAAATCGTAAATGCATCGGTGAAGCTTTCGCAAGGACTGAAGCGGTGTTGGTTATCGCCATGTTGACCCAGCGCTGGACCCCAGAGCTCATAGGTGAGACGCCACAGCCATTGCCCGGTATCGTGCTTCGAACGGCAAATGGCATACCCATGGTGTTGCGTAAGCGTCATACGATTTAGAGCCTCCGCTAAGCCACGCCCTGCGCCAGTCTGCTGTCAATGAATTTGTGAAACTTGATACGAACGCCCGTTAGTTAGTCATAATATATCGGGGTAGCGAGCAGCCAAACGCCAAGAAAGAATGGCGCAGGGGTGCACGCTCCGCTCGCCACCTTTCCTGTCGAAGACCACAACAAGGCCGTCCAACAAATCAAGTGAAGGGAACGTGAACCAGATGAGTTATGAGTTCTGGAATGTAGAAGTTCAAGATGGCATTTCCATTGCCGCACTCAATACGGGCCCGATGAACTACATGACTGGCCCGGCACTTGGCGAGTTTAAGGACATCATCACGTCGTGGAGAGATCCATCGGTTCGCGTCGGAGTGATCACCGGAGATGTGCCAGAAAAGTACATCACTCACTACAGCGTTGAAGAACTTGTCGTGATGGGTGACGACCCGGCCCTGCTGGCAACCAGCGGCCCGGATCTCATCTATCCGTACCATCTTTTGTTGCAGTCACTGACTAAGTTGCCCAAGCCGATCATCGCCGCCATGTCCGGGGACACGATGGGCTGCGGGCTTGAATTGTCTTTGAACTGTGATATCCGCATTGCCCAGCGCGGCGATTACGTCATCGGTTTTCCTGAAGTCGCCCTTGGCATTCTCACCGGAACCGGCTCGCAATTGCTCGCGCGCAGTATTGGACAAGGACCGGCCCTGGACTTCATGCTTCGGAGCCGAACCGTGTCCCCGGAGGGCGCCCTCGCCTTGGGCATCGTGCATGAGCTCGCGGATAGCGCCCGCGCCCGCGCAATTGAGGTGGCCGCGGGCATGGTCCGCCAGTCACCCGTGTCACTTGCCGCCGCCAAGCGTTCAATCTGGGAAGGTGCAAATCTACCGCTCGCTGAGGGCCTTCGGATTGAGGCTGAGGAGTGGCTCAAAACGATCGTTACCGACGTGGCCATGGAGAAGATGCGCGACTACGTAGCCACGCCCTTTGCAGATCGCAATGAGTGGGTGCGACGTAATGGCGTACCGCCAGAGGCTGGAGCAGCGAAGGGTGCTTAGCAACCGTCACCCAATGCGCTTGTAACGCTCGCGACAGACAATCTTATGCGGGCGGCGGGTTTTCCACTATGTATGTCCTCGTGTCGTTTTCTGAGTCATGATCGAGGTGCATCCTGGTGTTCGCCTGCTGCTCGCCTTGGTAATCTCCGTGGGAGTCTCATTGGCGTTTGTGTGGGTGTTCCATGACCGAATGCTGCACATGGACGACAAGAATTCGGAGGCACTATGTTGAGAGCCCCGACCATACTCTCAGGAGAAGCCATGAACAGCGTCATCGAATACACCATGCACGTTAAGCCCGGGCAATACGAAACTGTCCTAGAAGCGTATGTGGATTTCGCTGATCGGTTCGGCGAGAGCAACCCAACAGAAGACCTCATCTTGGTAACGGGTGACCCAACCACCGGAGTGATCCGCGGTATCGGGGTATTCACATCTGGCGACGAGGCTCTTGATGTCGTGAGCGCTGGCATGTTCGTTGAGTTTCGCGAAAGCGTTGCCGATTTGCTGGTGGAGTTACCGGTACGCGTTGATCTTGACTTGGTGCATGTATTCGTTAAGTGACTGCGGGTTCAAGTATTCGACGCAGAATCATGAATGCAGCAGCGGCCTAAGCCGCTAAGAAGGTAACACCCGCTACCAGCCAAGCCCGGTGGAGTCGCCTACCTTTATTTCTCGGGCTCGGTGCGGACCTCGTACCGGCGTGTAGAAGGGCTTGAAGCCTCTCAGTCGCAAAGGTACGGATGCGATAAATACATGATCGATTGTGCAATACATTTAAGTGAAAGCACCACCGGGTAGCGTGCTGATCGACGGCATGTCAGCTCTGACCGAAGGGTCGGTCTGCGAGTGCCTGTGGATCGGGACGATCGTGCTCAGTGGGTCTTCACCAGCCAGGAACGTGGAGGCCGTCTAAGCCTGCCGAGCTGAGAAGCCTCCACGATGGCTGCGGCAACGTGAACTAGGACGCATTTACGCGCTCAAGTTTAAAGCCAGGTCACTCTCCCACTGGCCAGACCATAAATGCCACTCACGATTTCCAATTTTCCCGTGGAAGTTATACCGGAGATGATGGAACTTCGAGATTCAACCTTACGCGCCTGGTAGGTGGCATTGGTCGCGATTGAATCATTCGTTGTATGTCCTGGCGGAAGACCTTCAATGCCGGGGATAATGCGCTCCACGAAAGCGTCAAGATGAGTAGGCGGTAATTCGCCGGTCTTGATGCTGTTCTCCGAAGCGACCACCGCGCCGCAATGGGTATGACCAAGAACAAGGATTAGCGATACTCCAAGAGCGGCAGCGGCAAACTCCAGACTGCCAAGACCTACGTCTTCGCAGACATTGCCAGCGTTGCGCACAACGAAGAGATTACCTGGCGCGGTATCGAAAATGTTGTCTGGATTCACCCTCGAATCACCACACGACAAGATGGCCGCGAACGGCCTTTGTCCCTTCGCGGGGGTGGACCCCAGCGGCGAATAGTTCTTTGCCACCAGGTTGCCGTTGGCGCTTCGAGTATTCCCGAGCTTCAGGCGCTTCAAGGCTTCGGCCGGTGACACCCGCTCAGCTGCCCCCGCAGCGGTAGCGCCGGCTAAAGGAATTGCGGCCAAAGTGGCAGCAGAGGCACCTAAAATCATGAAACGGCGACGAGACATTTCCATAGTAAATCCTTTCATCGGTTTTAATTGCCCTGTCGCCGGGGAAATGACAGGATAAACTTTTTGTTTACGCATATTACATGGGTCTGAGGGTTCCGCAACCAGAATCGCCCATGTAGTCGTCGTTGTGAAGAATTACGGGGTGGACCCGAACGGTAGTGCAGCGGGCAGTATTTATGCCCCTACTTCTTACGCCGATCACCAAGTGGACCAAGCCGGCCGCAATCGCACCTAAAGGAATCATGACCAACATGGATATCCAGTATTGGGATGCGAGAGCGAGGACCGGTTAGCCCGGTAGCAGATTGTTCACCATCTTTGGCCCGTGTCGTTCTCTGAGTTCATGATTCAAGCGCCCCCCGTGGTGCGCTTGCTGCTCGCTTTGGGGATCTTCGTTGGCGTGTCATTGGCGTTTGTGTGGGTGTTCCATGACCGGATGCTCCGCA
>CAMAVT010000190.1 GCA_945861775.1 Bifidobacterium breve | reverse complement strand
CCAGACCCTCACGCGCCTGCGCCTCGGTGACGACACATGGTGGGACAACATGCATTCTGTTGAAGTTAACAAATGGCATGAGGCCCCGGGACTTACAAGCGGTCACCAAGTCGGTCATAGCCTGCGATGTTCCACCGTAGGGTGCGAGTGGTTCGCGTGTCTCGCGGTTAGTCACCAAATCAAGTGCCCAGAAAACCCCAAGTCCTCGAACCTCACCAATGACCGGATGCTTCTCAGCCAATGCGCGCAATCCTGGTCCTAAAACGTTTTCACCGATTGAAGCGGCATTTTCGATTATTTTCTCTTCCTTCATGGCATCAATTGAGCCCACGATAGAAGCGGCAGCAAGTGGGTGCCCCGAGTAGGTCAGGCCTCCTGGGAAAACTCTTTCATCAAATGTCGCTGCGATTTCCTTGGAAATAATCACACCTCCAACGGGGACATAACCCGAGTTGGAACCCTTTGCGAAGACAACCAGATCGGGTTCAACATCCCAGTTTTGATAGGCGAACCACTTTCCAGTCCGACCAAATCCTGACATTGTTTCGTCTAGAATCATGACAATCCCGTACTTGTCACATAATGCTCGAACACCTTCAAGGTAACCGGGTGGTGGTACCAAAATTCCAGCTGTACCTACTACTGATTCAAGAAGAATCGCACCAACAGTGGCAGGCCCCTCGAATTGAATTGTGTGCTCAAGGTGGGTAAGTGCGCGCTCGGCTTCCTGCTCAGGAGTGGTGGACCAGAACTCGCTGCGGTAGAAGTATGGGCCAAAGAAATGAACGTGTTGGGCCGAGTATTCATTTGGCCAACGGCGAGGATCACCGGTTGCGGCAATCGCGGCACCCGTGTTGCCGTGATAGGAGCGGTAAGAGGACAAAATCTTGTGCTTATGGGTGTGTAGTCGCGCCATCCGGATTGCGTTTTCAACGGCGTCGGCTCCGCCGTTCGTGAAGAAGACTTTGTCAGCCTTTCCACCGGCAACTTCGACGATGCGCTGTGCGGCTTCTCCACGCTTGTCATTGGCGTGCTGGGGTGCAACGGTCGCTAGTTTCCCGGCCTGCTCAACAATCGCGGCAATAACTTTTGGGTGTTGGTGGCCAATATTGACGTTGACGAGCTGCGAGGAGAAGTCCAAAAACTTGTTTCCGTCGTAATCCCAGAAGTAGCAGCCTTCGGCTCCCGCGATACACATTGGCTTAAGTGCCTTTTGCGCACTCCACGAATGAAAGACGTACGAGCGGTCTAGATCATAAACGCGGGCACCTTCAGCAGCATCAATATTCGTCATGTTACAACTCTAGATCCAACTGCCGAAAGCCGCGACGAAAGGTCTCAGTTACCGCGGATTCGCTGTCCTAATGGAATCCAAGGAGACTAATTGATCTCCGGCGGCATCAAAATTTTCCGGTTCCAACCATCGCTCAAAGGCCCGTTGCATGGTGGGCCACTCGTTATCCACGATGGCGAACCAGGCTGTATCTCGATTACGGCCTTTGACCACCGTCGCTTGCCGGAAGGTTCCCTCGTAGGTCATGCCGAGACGCTGGGCAGCGCGCATCGAGGATGCATTGAGCGCATTACATTTCCACTCATATCGTCGGTAACCGAGGTCAAATGCATTTCGCATCATGAGAAACATGGCCTCGGTTGCGATTCGCGACCTTTGTAAAAGTGGTGAGTAAGTGATCCAACCCACTTCAATACTGCGAGCACCCGGATCAATCCTCAGGTAACTGGCCACGCCCATAGCCTTCCCGCTGTGCTGGTCCACGATCGCGTAGAAATATGGATCGTGATCACCCTGCTTTGATTCAACCCATGCTCCGAATTCACTTTGGGCGAGGAAAGGGCCATGGGGCATATAGGTCCACAGATGATCTGCGCCAACATATGCGGTGAATAGATCCGATGCGTGCTTGTCGACATCAAGTGGTTCGAGCCGTGCAAATGTCCCGATTAATGCGCCACGCGGAACAAGGGGTGTCTGATCATTTGTTACGGGCACACCCATTCGATTGCCGTGTTCATCAATCTCAAATTGCGGTTCGTACTCCGCAATGAGCTTTTCGCTCATGAGCCGATGAGGTCATTAATTGCAATGGTTGCATTGCGATCTGGACCAACACCGATTGCACTGATTCGAGTTCCGGATTTTTCTTCCAGGAAATTGACGTAGTCGCGTGCATTCTTTGGTAAGTCATCGAGTGTTTTTGCGCCGGAGATATCTTCACTCCAACCCGGCAGCATTTCATAAACTGGTTTAGCGTGATGAAACTCAGTTTGAGTCATGGGGATTTCTTCACTTCGCTCGCCATCGATGTCGTAAGCGACACAGACCGGGATCTGATCCCAGCCGGTGAGGACATCGAGTTTGGTTAAGAAAGTGTCCGTTAGCCCATTAATCCGGGTTGCGTAACGAGCAATCGGGACGTCAAACCAACCACAACGACGCGGACGGCCCGTTGTAACTCCACGCTCTCCACCAATTGTGCGCAACTTCTCGCCGTCTTCATCGAAGAGCTCGGTGGGAAAAGGGCCTGAGCCGACACGGGTTGTGTACGCCTTGAGAATTCCCACTACCCGGTCAATGCGGGTTGGCCCGATACCACTTCCCGTGCATGCCCCTCCGGCGGTGGGGTTACTCGAAGTCACAAATGGATACGTGCCATGGTCAACATCAAGCAGGGTTCCCTGTCCCCCTTCAAGGAGAACTACCTTGCCTTCGTCGAGAGCCTTATTAAGAATGAGTGAAGTGTCACGAACCATTGGGCGAAGGATTTCAGCGAATTGCAGCAGGTCAGTAACCACCGAGTCGATATCAATTTCGCGTCTGTTAAAAACTTTGACCAGAACCTGGTTCTTACTCGTAAGGGCGCTCTCTACTTTTTGTCGCAAAATTGATTCATCAAACAAATCCTGGACACGAATACCGACGCGTCCGATCTTGTCACTATAAGTAGGACCAATTCCTCGCCCGGTGGTTCCGATTTGAGCTTTGCCCAGGAATCGCTCGGTGACCTTGTCCAAAGTCACGTGATAACTGGTGATCAAATGCGCATTCGCGCTAATCAGCAATTTTGATGTATTAATCCCTCGATCATTAAGGCCCGCAATCTCAGCCAATAGAACTGCGGGGTCAATCACAACTCCGTTAGCGATTACTGGAATTACTTCCGGGGTCAGGATCCCGCTTGGAAGCAGATGTAGTGCAAATTTTTGGTCGCCGATGACCACCGTATGGCCGGCGTTATTGCCACCTTGGTATCGAACCACGTAATCAACACGATCACCTAAGAGATCCGTTGCCTTACCTTTGCCTTCATCCCCCCATTGGGAGCCAAGCAGAACTATTGCGGGCACTGCGAAAGGCTACCGGAGTTGATATAAACCCATGTGGGTGACTGTTGTTTGCGCGAGTTGTGAAGCAATCATTTTTCGGTAATCTGAGACTTCACATAAAAAGGCGAGGATTTCCTTGAAAAGCTTAGATATTCAATTAGACGATGAAAAACTGCTCGCCGACCATTTCCCAGGCTTGCATTCCGGTGGAGGCCGTAGCTCTATTGCTGGTGGACAAAGCGCGGCTGATCTGGCTTTAACGGAGTTGAATATCGCTGGATATGCCCGAGATCGATCTGAGG
>CAMAVT010000189.1 GCA_945861775.1 Bifidobacterium breve | reverse complement strand
ACTTGATGCACCCACGAAGCTTGCCGGCCAGGTGCTCGCAGCCGGTGTCATGGCTTTTCAAGGGATCGCCATCATCTGGCTACCGATCGGTGGGACTTTTGTTCTAGACCCATTAACCAGCGTGCTTTTCACTGTAATAATCGTGGTCGTCAGTATCAACGCAATTAATTTTGTTGATGGTCTTGACGGATTGGCTGCGGGAATTGTTGCGGTCGCTGCCGGAGCATTTTTTGTATATTCGTATGTTCTTTCGGTTGAACTAGGGTTAGAGCGCGCCACCCTTGCTACCTTGGTGAGTGTCGTTCTGGTCGGTATGGGACTTGGATTTTTACCCAATAACCTGTTCCCGGCTCGCATATTCATGGGGGACACCGGCTCGATGCTTCTCGGGCTGTTGCTCGCCGCCGCCACAATCACACTTTCGGGCCAAGTCGACCCCAGTGCACTCTCCGGTGGCGCTTTCCTCCCCACGCTTTTGCCTTTGATTTTGCCGCTGGCCGTTATGGCGTTGCCATTGGTTGACTTAGGGCTCGCAGTGATCAGGCGTACCCGGGCTGGTCGAAACCCATTTGCCCCCGATAAACAGCACTTGCATCATCGATTATTAGAGATGGGACACTCACAGCGTCGAGCAGTATTCCTGATGTACGCCTGGACTGCCCTTATAGCGGGAGCCGCGCTTGCGATTGCATTCTTCCCGCTGGTCTACGCGGGGATTGGAACAGCAATTGGTGTGGTAATCATGGTATTTCTTGTTCGACGCACGCCCACGATTCCGACAGTGGCGGAAGTCAAACCACAACCGGGTCGAATCGGTCGGATCGGCTGACTAGGGCGACAATCAATGCGGTAGCCTGAGTTCCAGTGGCCCTGCGCAAGAGCGTTGCTGCCATCTTTTTGTCACAAAATTGCGAGGTGTTATCGGTGCCAAGAGCACGCAGTATCGACTCACTTGTACTGCTTCGGGCCGGTGTTGGGACTGCTGTTGCTGGTGTGGTTGTTGTGATTATCGCGGCGGTAATGTCAGGTGGATCGGCAGCATTGGGCGCATTCCTGGGAACCGCATTGGTCATCGTTTTTTTCTCGGTCGGGCAGTTTGCCCTCGGTTCAGTCCTTCGTAATAACCCGCAAATGGCCCTGACCATGGCACTCACCATTTATTTGGTGAAAATTGGCGTTCTTCTGTTGATTTTGGTGCTATTTGCGGACACTTCGGCCTTTGATACCAAGACTTTTGCGCTCGCCATTTTAGTCTGCACCTTGGTATGGACGGTCATGGAAGTGTGGATTTTTGGAACAACCAAAGTGTTGTACGTTGAACCAAATTCGATGGAAAATTCCTCATCAGAAAAAAGTGACAAATGACACTTAATATTGATCAGCCCGAAGGCTCACTTGGCGATCCAAAGTGGTACCGTTCCCGCGCACGTTCGATTTCAGGAAATGCGCCAGTGCGTCAGTTTGCTGCGATGGATAATGCTGCGTGGATAATCTCAAGCCGTCTCATAGCCGGCTTGATTTTGTACACGGGGCTTGGTTTTCTTATTTCCCTCTGGTTGGGGAATAGATCCCTGTTCATGGCACTGGGTGCATTGACAGGACTTGGACTCTCGTATTACCTGATTTTCACCGGGTTAGCCCGCGAAAATAAGGAACAACGAGATGCTGCGCTCCGAAATAAAGGTTCGAAATTGGAAGGGGATCATTAATGGCATTTAGCGTTCTCGCCTCTGGTGGACCCAACTGCAAAATTTTCTCCGGTTGCGGTTTCCCCGCTCCCGGCGCAGAAATCTTTCAATTTGATGCCTTATTTACTTTCACCATTGGGGGATTGTCTTTCAACATCTCCAAAGTCACGATTTTGCTGCTCTTAGCCGTTGTGGTCATCATTGGATTTTTCGGTTACGCGTTCAGAAAGCCAAAACTCGTGCCTCGCGGAGCCCAAAACGTTGGTGAGCTCGGCTACCTCTTTATCCGTGATGGAATTGTCAAAGAAACGATTGGCAAGGGCGGCGAGACATTCATCCCATTCCTCTTTTCCTTCTTTTTCCTCGTGTGGATACTAAACTTCTGGGGAATCGTTCCCGGTGCACAGCTGCCCGTGACCTCAATTTTTGCCATTCCCGTGACTTTCGCAATCATCGTCTACGTGACGTGGGTGCCATTAGGGATTTACAAGCAAGGATTCGTTGGGTTCTTCAAAAACATCATGTTTCCTCCCGGCGTCCCCAAGGGAATGTACCTTCTGCTTACACCCATTGAGTTGATTTCGAACTTCTTGGTCCGCCCGTTTACCCACGCGGTGCGATTGTTCGCCAATATGTTCGCCGGTCACCTCCTCCTAGCCTCTTTCAGCGTTGCCGCCTTCTACCTCTTGACATTCAGCTTTATTGGAATAGTGGGCTCAGCAGCCAGCTTCACCTTGACCGTCTTGCTCACGGCTTTTGAGGCGTTCATCCAAGCGCTTCAGGCCTACATCTTCACTTTGCTCGCTGCCGTTTATATCGGGAGTGCGCTGCACGCGGAACACTAAACATGTGAGACTAGCCAGACTGCAACACCAAGTAAGACTTACAACTGAATATTAAAATTGAAAAGTTCACATCAACATAGTTGATATAAACCACCAAACCGGCAACAGTCGGTGCGCAATGAAAAGGAAACGATATGTCGCTTCTCGCGGAAATCAGCGGTTCGATTGGCTCAATCGGATACGGCCTCGCGGCCATTGGTCCAGGTGTCGGTATCGGCATCATCTTCGGACAGGGTGTGCAAGCAATTGCTCGCCAGCCTGAGGCGTACGGCATTATTCGCCAAAACATGCTCCTTGGTTTCGCACTTGCCGAGGCCCTAGCCCTTATTGGCTTCGTTGTTCCCTTCGTTTACGGTACCTGATTCGTCATTAAGCGCGGATTAGTCAACCTAGACCGGGAAAGGAGCTTACATGTTTGAATTCGCCACACTCCTTGCTTCAGAGAGCGAGGAAATGCCATCTGTGCTCGCAGTACCACTTGATGAACTCATCATTGGTCTCATTGCGTTCCTATTGGTGTTTGGCACGCTAGCGAAGTTCGTTCTGCCCAAAATTAAAGTAACTCTTGATGAACGCGCGAACCTGATTGAAGGCGGACTAGAGCGCGCAGGAAAAGCTGAAGAAGCTGCAGCCGCTGTTCTCGCTGAGTACCAGAAGCAACTGGCTGGTGCGCGTGAAGAGGCTTCAGCAATTCGTACGGCTGCTCAGGCAGATCGCACCGCGATCGTGGAAGAAGCCCGCAATGAAGCACGAATCGCGGCTGCGGGAGTCACCGCTGCAGCCGAGGCGGCCATGGCGGCCGAGCGTGCCCAAGCTGTTTCCGCACTGACGCGACAGGTGGGCGAGCTTGCACTTTCACTCGCCGACAAAGTTGTTGGTGAGGCACTCTCCAATGACGCGCGGGTTGCTTCAACGGTCGACTCATTCATCGCTGATCTTGAGCGGGCGGCTGCGAAATAATGTTTGGATCAAGTCGAGATGCACTCGCATTGTGCAGCGGAGCTCTAGAAGGGCTCCCAGTTGCGGTTGATCGTGCGCAACTGGGGACTGAGCTATTCGCAATTGCGTCCCTTCTCGACTCTGAAAAGGTACTGCGCTCCGCATTGGCCGACTCAGG
>CAMAVT010000188.1 GCA_945861775.1 Bifidobacterium breve | reverse complement strand
TCGCAAGCTTCCCGAAAATGAACGCAATCGACTCAAGACGATTCTCAAGCGTGTCATGCCAGAAGACGCCGGTGTGATTGTTCGTACGGCTGCCGAAGGTGCACCAGAAGAAGCTCTTGAGCAAGACGTGCAACGTTTGACTTCGCTGTGGGAAGACATTTCCAGTAGCAACAACAGCACGAATGCGCCATCAATGCTGTACGCAGAACCAGATATCGCCATCAAGGTCGTCCGAGATATTTTCAATGAAGACGTTAACAAGATGATCGTCTCCGGCGACACTGCCTGGACAACGGTTGACGCGTACATCAGCGCGGTTGCACCTGATCTACTGGATCGTCTTGAGCATTGGACGGACTCCAAGGATCTTTTTGCCCAACTTCGTGTTGATGAACAGATACTCAAAGCACTGGATCGCAAGGTGTACCTGCCTTCCGGTGGTTCACTCGTGATCGACCGCACCGAGGCAATGACCGTTGTTGACGTCAACACCGGAAAGTTCACCGGTGCCGGCGGAAACTTAGAAGAGACGGTCACAAAGAACAACGTTGAGGCTGCCGAAGAAATCGTGCGCCAACTCCGGCTCCGCGATATCGGCGGAATCATTGTTGTCGACTTTATTGACATGGTTCTGGAAAGTAACCGGGATCTCGTCCTGCGTCGCCTCATTGAGTGCCTCGGGCGTGACCGCACCAAGCATCAGGTGGCCGAAGTCACCTCCCTTGGTCTGGTCCAGATGACCCGCAAGCGAATTGGCTCAGGCTTGATCGAGTCCTTCTCCCACGAGTGTGATGCCTGCAATGGCCGTGGAATCAAGGTTTCCCTCAATGAAGAACCACACCATGAGGCTCCTGTTCGCTACCGCCGGCCAGCAAATGCGGTCGATCCAGCGAGCGTTGCGGCAAAATCCCTAGAGGCGGCTCAGGCTGTTGAACAAGCCCAGGAATTAGCCCAGGAATTAGCCCAGGAATTAGCCCAGGAACAAGCCGTCGAGCATGCCCGGGAAGATTCCCTCGATGAAACACCTCTGGAGGAATCAGATCCGGTGTAGTCCGAAAATGGGTGTCCCCGTATGATTCTCTACTCGGGGCGTGTTCACCCCCGTCAAGACCCCAGAACAATAAAATCCCATCAGTAATAGTCACAACGCAAGATCGACAGGAGTTCGTGGTGTACGCCATAGTTAAAGCCGGTGGACGGCAAGAGAAGGTCGCAGTAGGCGACCTCATAGTGGTTGACCGGGTTCCCGGTGCTCCAGGTTCAACATATGAACTTCCAGCAGTGCTCTTCGTTGAAGACGGCAAAGTCACTACTGACGTTGCAGCTCTTGCCAAGGTCACGGTAACCGCGGAGGTCATTGACCATCATCGCGGCGTGAAGATTGACATTCTTAAGTTCAAGAACAAGACCGGCTACCGTCGTCGTCAGGGCCATCGCTCTGAATTGACCAAGGTTAAGGTCACCAACATTGCGGCAGGGAAGTGAACCATGGCACATAAGAAGGGTGCATCCAGCTCCCGTAACGGACGCGACAGTAATGCCCAGCGCCTCGGCGTAAAGCGTTTCGGTGGCCAAGAAGTTAATGCCGGCGAAATCATCGTTCGCCAGCGTGGAACCCACTTTCACCCAGGAAACAACGTTGGACGCGGCAAGGACGACACCTTGTTCGCATTGACCCCCGGAGTTGTTGAGTTCGGAACCGCTCGCGGTCGCCGAGTTGTCAACATTGTCCTTGGAGTGTAGTTCGCTGAATTTGTGACGAACACAGATTTTCAAGGAAGATTTTTTCCATGGAAGGCGGGTCCATTTGGGCCCGTCTTTTTTCATTTCATGAACGGATAGGCAGGTGAGCTGATGGCGACATTCGTTGATCAGACAACCATCCATGCTCAAGGTGGCAATGGTGGACATGGCTGTGCATCCATTTTGCGTGAAAAATTTAAGCCACTCGGTGGGCCTGACGGTGGCAATGGTGGTCGCGGCGGGGACGTTATTGCCCTCGTTGATCCACAGGTAACGACCCTTATGGAGTTTCACCACACTCCGCACCGCACAGCCACAAATGGCAAACCGGGGCAAGGTGCACACCGTCACGGCGCTAATGCAGCTGACATTGTGCTTCACGTTCCAGCCGGGACAGTTGTGCGCAGCGCATCCGGTGAAGTGCTCGCAGATCTCGTCATCCCCGGTGAAACGTTTGTCATTGCTCGAGGTGGCCGCGGGGGACTGGGTAACGCTTCCCTTGCATCGCCCAAACGAAAAGCGCCAGGTTTCGCGCTGTTAGGAGAGCCAGGTAGTCAAAGCGACGTTGTGCTCGAACTTAAAACTGTTGCTGACGCAGCCCTTGTTGGTTTTCCCAGCGCAGGTAAGTCGAGTGTCATCGCGGCGATGAGTGCTGCGCGACCAAAGATCGCTGACTACCCATTTACGACTCTGGTTCCCAACCTTGGAGTGGTAACCGCTGGAGACGTTGTTTACACGATCGCTGACGTCCCCGGGTTGATTCCAGGCGCTAGCCAAGGCAAAGGTTTGGGCCTTGATTTCCTGCGCCACGTAGAGCGTTGCAGTGTGATCATCCATGTCCTTGATTGCGCGACCCTTGAACCGAATCGGGATCCGTTGACAGATCTAAAAATCATTGAATCTGAACTCACTCAGTATGGTGGCCTAGATGAGCGCCCTCGCCTGGTCGTACTCAACAAAATCGATGTTCCTGAAGCCCGAGATCTGGCCGAAATGGTGAAGCCCATGATCGAAGAAATGGGTTACCCGGTCTTTGAGATTTCTGCTGTTTCACACGAGGGCCTTCGGCCATTGAGTTTTGAAATTGCCGGGCTCGTTGCGGAAAAACGCGCTGTTGAGGCTGCGGTTGAAATGCCACGAATCATTCTCACTCCTAAAGCGGTTGATGAATCCGGCTTCACCGTGACCCACGAGGAAGAAGGCTTCCGGGTCCGCGGCCAACGACCCGAGCGTTGGATCCGACAAACCGATTTCAGTAATGACGAAGCCGTCGGCTACCTCGCTGATCGACTGGCACGACTTGGCGTCGAAGAAGAATTGATCGCTGCCGGCGCGACACCAGGTTGCGCGGTCATGATCGGTCCAGAAGACAATACTGTCGTTTTCGATTGGTTCCCAGCAGTTGGTGCCGCCAGCCAAGGCCCACGCGGAAGTGATTCGCGTCTGGAAACTCGTACGGAATACCTGTCGTAATGACAACGACACGGAATTCAATTGCGCGAGCTAATCGCATTGTTGTCAAAATAGGTTCCACTTCCTTGTCTTCGGTTGGTGGTGGACTCAAAAAAGACGTAGTCGAACAACTCGCTGATGCCGTGGCGCGGCGGCGCAATAGTGGCCACGAAGTCATCGTGGTTTCCAGTGGAGCCATCTCAACCGGCATGCCAGCCCTGGGTTTGACCAAGAGACCTTTGGACTTACCCACCCAGCAGGCGGCAGCCAGTGTCGGTCAAGGGATTCTGTTGGCTGCATACACGGCGGCGTTCGCACGGCACAACATCACTGTTGGGCAGGTGCTACTAACCAGTGAAGACGTCACGCGCCGCAGCCACTATCGAAATGCACAACTGACATTTGACCGACTACTCGAACTTGATGTGCTCCCGATCGTCAATGAAAATGACACGGTGGCA
>CAMAVT010000187.1 GCA_945861775.1 Bifidobacterium breve | reverse complement strand
CGTCTACGGTTGAGACCCCGCTCTGCAGGGCAGCTAGCGTGTTGGATAACGCCTGCCCATAGGTGTCGTGAAAATGCACGCCAATCTGTTCGATGTTTATTCCCGCCGACACAAGCATGGCAATAAGTTGTCGAACCTGACCGGGTGTGGCAACGCCGATGGTGTCACCCAGACTCACGTCACCGCATCCTCTTTCGACAAGTTCAACGCAGACATCTACGACCCGAGAAGGGTCGACAAATCCTTCCCAAGGATCGCCAAAACACATGGAAACATAGCCTCGAACGGGAATTTGATCGACACGAGCACGATCCAAGACAGGGGCAAACATCTCCATCTGATTTAAGAGTGATCTGCCGAGGTTGCGCTGTGCAAACGTCTCCGTTGCACTTGCGAACACTGCGATATCTTTTGCATCAGCTGCCAGTGCCGCGTCGAGGCCTTTAGCGTTGGGTACGAGTACCGGGTACCGCGTCCCTGCACGGCGCGAGATACCTGCCATCACCTCGGCGCCATCGGCTAACTGGGGGATTCGATCAGCCCGAACAAAACTGGTCGCTTCCACCACGGGTAGTCCCGAATCCGTAAGGCGGTTGATGAATTCAATCTTGGTCGCAGTTTCGATTATTGAGGCTTCGTTTTGTAATCCGTCTCTTGGACCGACTTCCCAAATCCGAACTCGACCGGGCAGATTGTCCATCGAGACTCGTGTTGGGCTGGGCATAGGACTCACGGGTTCACCTTTGTTGGGCCGACCTCCGCTAAAACGGCATCTTTGGCAACTGAACTTCCCACCTGCGCTGAGATTGCTATGACAACGCCGTCGTGGGGTGCGGTGAGCGAGTATTCCATCTTCATCGCTTCAACGACGGCCAGCAGGGTCCCTTTGGTCACTGAGTCACCGACCTTGACTTCAACAAGTACGACGGTACCGGGCATTGGTGAACGTACTTGGTCCAGAGATCGCTCCCCGCCCGTGAAATTATCGTGAATGCCTTCACCAGGCAGGTTAAATTCCCAAGATGAGCCGGCGGTACCGACTAAAACTCGGTTGCCATCAACCACAACCGTTACTGCCTTAGCGAGTTCATTAACCACTACGGAAAAGCAGTCCTGTCGCGGTGGACACGGCATTATGGAGCAACGCACAGGCTCTCCACCGTCAACAGTGGCCCAAAAACCGGAGCCGTCGGGTGAAATAGTCACATGTGTACTGAAATCGGGGCCGGAGGTTAATGACCAAGATATTTCGGCATGTTCTCCGACGCGCCAACCGTCAGCGATCGCCCAAGCCGTGGTCGGGTGCGTTGGAGTCAGTGAAAGAGTTAACACCATTGCGGCACCGATAATTTCATGGTGGCCTGGGTGTACCGGTGTTTGGCCTAACCCAAGAGACTCGATGAGTCCGGTGTTGAGATCCGCAGAGCGAACCTTCGGGTCTTGGACGAGGGCACGCAGAACTGAGATGTTGTTGGCTACTCCGAGCACAACGCAATTGTGTAGCGCTGTGTCCATACGAATGAAAGCTCCATTTCGAGTATCGGCGTGAGCGATTACCTTGAAAAGCAGCGGGTCGTAGTTGGTTCCAATCACGTCCCCTTGTCGCACGCCAGAGTCGACGCGAACGTTGTCAGGCACTGAGTATTGGACCAGTCGTCCAGATGACGGCATGAAGTTGTGATTGCCATCTTCGGCGTACACCCGAACCTCCACAGCATGACCGGTTACTCGCACATCGCTTTGAGTGATCGGCAATGGCTCACCTGCCGCTATGCGCAACTGAAGTTCCACGAGATCAAGTCCGGTGACCATCTCAGTTACGGGGTGCTCTACTTGAAGACGGGTGTTCATTTCTAAAAAGAAGTGGTCGAGCGGGTTCAGCGCATCAACGACGAACTCGACTGTGCCTACGCCCGTGTAATTGACGGAGCGTGCGATCTCGACGGCGGCGTTGAGCATTGATGCACGGACGTTGTCGGGGAGGTTGGGGGCGGGTGCTTCCTCCACAACTTTTTGGTGCCGGCGTTGGAGTGAGCAGTCTCGGTCGCTGGCGTTGATTACCGTTCCGAAAGTATCTCCGATGACCTGAACCTCAATGTGACGTGCTGTTTCAATGAATCTTTCCAACAGTAGTGAGTCATCACCGAAGGAGGACATAGCTTCTCGTCGAGCTGATGCTAAAGCCGCAGGGAGCTCGTTGAGCGAGTAGACGACTCGCATGCCCTTTCCACCACCGCCGGCCGAGGGCTTAATGATGAGTGGCAAACCGACGTTTTTGGCCTCTTTAATCAGACGGGAGTCGTCGGCCCCTGCTTCACTGAATCCTGGGACGACGGGGAGTCCGAGCGCCAGAACCGCACGTTTGGCTTCGATTTTGTCGCCCATTGAGGCGATGGTCTGGGCTGATGGACCAATAAACACTATTCCGGCTGCCTCACAAGCAGCCGCAAAGTCCGCGTTCTCCGAGAGAAAACCGTAACCGGGGTGGATTGCTTGGGCGCCGGTGAGCTGGGCGGCCTTGATCACCCGCGAAATGTCAAGATAACTGCGGGCAGCATCTGCAGGTCCAATTAGGACGGACTCGTCTGCGACTGCAACATGTTCAGCGTTGCGATCTGCTTCGCTGAATACAGCGACCGATGCAATGTTCATGTCTCTAAGCGTGCGCATAATCCGAACGGCTATTTCGCCACGGTTAGCTACAAGGACTTTTGTAAACATACTCACATCCGAAAAACGCCGTAGGAAATGGGCTCAAGAGGCGCATTCGCTGAAGCCGCGATGGCCATGCCCAAAACTCGGCGGGTATCCACCGGGTCGATCATGCCGTCATCCCATAGTCGAGCTGACGCGTAATAGGGACTTCCTTGAGTTTCATATTTTTCGCGGACCCCATTTTTGAACTCGATCTCGTCGGCTTCAGCCCACTCTTGTGATCGCGAATCCGCTTGATCCCGTTTGACGGTGGCAAGGACGTTAGCGGCCTGCTCGCCACCCATGACAGAAATGCGCGAGTTGGGCCACATCCACATAAACCGTGGTGAATACGCGCGTCCACACATTGAGTAGTTACCAGCTCCGTAGGAGCCGCCAATAACGACGGTGAATTTGGGTACGCGCGCGCAAGCCACAGCCGCGACCATTTTGGCCCCATGCTTGGCGATACCACCGGCTTCGTATTCGCGACCTACCATGAATCCGGAAATATTCTGTAGGAAAATAAGCGGGGTCTTGCGCCGGTCACATAATTCGATGAAGTGAGCCGCTTTCATGGCTGATTCTGAAAACAGCACGCCATTGTTGGCGATGATGCCTACTTGATTTCCATGGATTCGGGCGAAGCCCGTGACGATTGTTTCCCCGTACTCGGACTTGAATTCGGTGAATTCACTGCCATCAACTATTCGAGCGATGATTTCGTGCACGTCATAAGGCGTGCGCGCGTCATCGGGGACGATGCCGTAGAGGTCTTCAGCGGGGAAAAGTGGTTCTTGGCTGTCGCTTACACTCCACTCTGCTGTGGCTGAGGGCGGAAGAGTGGCGACGATGTCACGAACGATAAGCAAAGCATGATTGTCGTTTTCTGCAAGGTGATCGGTCACACCTGACACGCGTGAGTGGAGGTCTCCGCCACCTAATTCCTCGGGTGTTACAACTTCACCGGTCGCAGCC
>CAMAVT010000186.1 GCA_945861775.1 Bifidobacterium breve | reverse complement strand
GTCAGATTTTTCCTCCGGGGGTGAAAGGCGTTGGTGCTTCATCGACCACGAGGCGCACACCCAGATGCTCGAGCACGTCCATGCGAGCACCGAATGTTCGTTCCAACACTTCTGGGGTCATTACTTCACTAGGGGTTCCATCACCCACGATTCGGTGGTTAACGCACACCAGGTGCGGCAGGTGGGTGGCCATTCCGTTGAGGTCATGGGTGGTGAGAACGATGGCAACACCGTCCTCGTGGAGGTCGGCGAGAAGGTGCAAAATGTCGTGGCGGGTCGAGATGTCAACACCGCTAGTTGGTTCATCGAGTAACAAAACTTGAGGCTGTCGAAGGAGGGCGCGCGCTAAGAACATCCGTTGTTGTTGACCGCCAGAGAGTTCACGAATGTGACGCTCCCCCAGGTTTCCGATACCTAATCGGTCGAGAACGGCGGACACACTTGCTTTCTCCGATGCACTAGCCCAAGGCCTGAGCCGCCCGGACTTGCGTGACATCAGGACACACTCGAATACGGTGATGGGGAAATTCCAACTCACTGTTTCCAACTGCGGAACATAGGCAACCCGCAGATCAGGTGCGCGCCAAACGGTGCCTGCTACTGGCGCCAAAGTTTGAAGCAATAACCGCAACAATGTTGTTTTGCCGGCACCCGATGGACCGACAATTCCGGTGAACTGATCCTCATGGACGTGGAATGACACGTCTTCGAGCACCAAGTGGTGGTCATAACTTGCATTGACACCGTCAAGCCTGATCAGTTCGGGTCCAACTCCAGTGCCGGTCATCCCCGTGACTTTATCACTGTGGGTATACAGCGCTGTTTGAACTATTCGGTGCCAGCACGATGGCATCGAGTTGAGTTGGTGTTCCACCTAGGCCTGAAACCATGGTGCGGTAGTTGTATTTCATCAGCCCTAACCATGAGTGTTCGGCATCACCCGGTGCGCCCGGTAGGTCGTCATCGCGCAGTGAATCTTCATAGCGAGCACCGGTTGCGCTTCCGACCTCTTCAAGGACGGCTGATGGGAAAACTTCGGAGCCAAAAATAGTGGTGACATTTTCAGCCTTGACTTGATCAATGAGTCTGGCCACTTCAGAGGGTGAGGGGTCAGCAAAGTCGTTGGGTTGAAGGGCGCCGATAACCGTCCAGCCATAGTTTTTCGCAAAGTAGGCGTACGCGTCGTGGTAGGTCAGCAGTTTCAAGTTGCCGGCAGGGACACTCTGCTGGTCGGCTGCAACAGCCTCGCCAAGTTCGGTGGCCTGCTGCTCAAATGTGGTGAAATTGGCGGCGTAATCAGAAGCGCAATCTGGGTCGAGCTCGCTGAGTTGGTCGCGAATCACCCCGGCGTATTTGATTGCATAACTAGGGTCAGTCCACAAATGTGGATTGGGCTTGCCTTCTTCTTTCGGGAAGGAAAAGTCGTAGATGTAGTCGGCCTCAGGGAGCACCAGTGTCCCGATCTCAACTATTTGAGTGGAGTCCTTTTTATTGGTCTGGGCCATGTCAATTGTTGGATCCTCAAGTTTGAGGCCATTCACCAGGATTAGATCCGCCTTGCTGAGTAACTCGGCAACGGCAGGGGAAGGCTCAAACGTGTGGCTATTTGTGCCTTCGGGCACGATTCCTTCGATCCGCGCACAGTCCCCGGCTATTGAAGCGGCGATTGAGGTAATTGGGGAGACTGTTGTGGCGATCAGGGGGCGGATGTCACTCTCACCGCCTGAATCGGTGCCCGAGCCTGATGAACAGGCTGCTAAGGAAAGCATGAGGGCCGCGGCAAGGATTCCAGATCTGGTTGATGTCATGGTCATATCTTATTACAAATGTTAGTTGTTGCAAGTTATTTGCAATTGCAGAATCACTGCGAATGTACTCCCCTCAAGCACTCATCGGGCATAAAGCCGGATAATTTTGTCATCCGATGGCCGAGGATCCCCCCTCCCATCCGTATTGCTGGTGATCACCCATAGCGAGCCATCAGGGGCCACGCCAATTGAGCGCAAGCGCCCCGCATCACCGATATCCCACGACTTAGCTTTCCGGGCCGTATCCCCCTTGATCGGGACCTGCCAGAGACGTTCCCCGCGCAGGCTAGCCACATAAACAACATCGTTTTTAATTGCGATGCCACTGGGTGAGGCGGTTGAGGTGGGTGACCACACGGTCTTTGGATTAATAAAGCGTGAACCTTGGCCGCGCCCTTCGACCTCTGGCCACCCGTAGTTTCCACCCGGAACCAACAGGTTCAATTCATCTGCATCGCGTTCACCGAACTCGCTGGCCCACACGCGACCCTTGCTATCCAGGGCAAGACCCTGCACATTGCGGTGTCCCGAAGTGAATACGGGCGAACCTGCTGAGGGGTTGCCCGCCGCTGGGCGACCATTGAAATCCACCCGCAGCACCTTGCCGGCGAGTGAAGTGCGGTCCTGTGCAAGTTGTGGGTCTCCCGCATCACCGGTTGCGATGTAGAGCGTTTCATCTGCTCCAATAAGTAAGCGCCCGCCATTGTGATACGTCTGCTTAGGAATTCCGGTAAAGATAGTTTTCTGTGCGCCTAAACGTTTCCCGCCATCGAGTAGGGGTATTCGCACCACCCGGTTATCTGTGCGTGAAGTGAGGTAAGCGAAAAGAACCGGGGTGCTACTGCCTTTTGGGGTAGCCACCGCAATTCCCAGAAGGCCACCTTCACCTTCGGGAACAACACCACTAATACGACCAAGGGTCGTGACATTAGATCCCGCACGACCACTTGGATCTATCCGTTTAATTACCCCGGTATCTCGCTCACTCACCAAAGCCGAACCATCGGGGAGAAAAGCCAGTCCCCACGGTGTTTCAAGTCCTGATGCCACTACCCGCTGCACGCTGAGGGTGGGGTAGGTCGCGGCACTGGCAACCGCCGGCGTTCCCAACACAAGACCGAAAACAAGGACGATGCTGAGACGTAACGTGATGACCATTCGAGGCGAGCTCATAACCCATTATGGACAGATTTCCCCTGAATTCGCATCTTGAGTTTTCCTGCGGCTGACGTAGCCTCACCCGAAATTGCCGGCAACTAGAATGTGCTCCGTGGACAGGTACGGGCGTGGATAGATACATCGTCACCTTGCGCTGCGTGGATGCCCCCGGCGTTATTCACGCAATGGCCTCGGCGCTTCTCAAAGCCCAGGGCAATATTTTGGAGCAGGCCCAATTCACCGATGAAGCGACGGGCAAATTCTCAATGCGCACCCGGTTTGAATCACCTCTTTCGCAACTCGAGGAAGTGCGCTCGCTGCTCAACACCGAAGTGAACAGATTTGATCCGATTATCACTCTTCGCCGCGAAGATGAACGGCGTCGCGCATTGATCATGGTTTCTCAACAGGATCACTGCCTTGCAGACCTGCTCTACCGACATGCCAATGGTGAACTTCCCATAGATATTCCGGTTATCGTTTCTAATCATGAAAATTGCCGTGCACTCGCAGACCAGTACAACATTCCATTTGCCCACATTCCGGTAACCGCTTCCAATAAATCCGATGCAGAACGTGAATTGATGGATTTAATCAATGAGAATTCGATCGACGTCGTGGTTCTCGCGCGCTACATGCAGATCCTTTCCAACGATTTCTGCTCAGCCTTGGAAGGTCGAATCATCAATATTCATCACTCGTTCCTCCCAGGGTTTAAAGGTGCCCGCCCGTATCAGCAGGCTTATGACCGTGGCGTGAAGCTCATTGGGGCAACAGCACATTTTGTAACCGAGG
>CAMAVT010000185.1 GCA_945861775.1 Bifidobacterium breve | reverse complement strand
ATCGGGACGGGCAATGCTTTGCTATCAATCACAGGCTCAAGTTCGAGCGCTGTTCCCACATCCACAGGCATTCATCAATCGAACAGGCAAAGGTCCGCAGAACCCCGCAGAGTTGAAGGCATTACTCGCCAAGGAGCGTAAACAAGGTTTTGCAATTGAGTCCGGGTTGATCACGCCGGAGCATTCATCAGTCGCCGCCGCTGTATTTGATCACTTGGGTGAACCGGTTGCAGCAATCAATCTTGTATTCCGAGACGTCACGATTGACGACTCCAATCAGCAAACGCTCATTGAGGCTGTGCAAGACTCCGCTCAAGAACTCACAAAGGGACTTGGTGGACGTTTGCCCAGCAGATCAAAGGATGAGCGATGAACCTAGACCCGAATTGGCCGCGTGCTGCCGAACTCTTCGTGGACGACCCCTCCGCAATGGTTGCCCTCTTGGGAGTGCCCGCCCACGAAACTTCAATCAGTGCGACTCGCGCTGACACCACACCCCAAGCTGTGCGTGAAGCCATGATGCGTTTTTCCACATATTGCGCGAGCCACGATCAGGATCTGAGATCGCTCACTGTTTTTAATGCGGGAGATGTAGAAGCACCCGACCATGCTGCGGGCGAGCAGCGTGTCCACGAGAAAGTGAAGGAGCTGACCGGAAAATTTGTGATCGCGCTGGGGGGAGACAACTCCATCACCTATTCTGTAGCAACGGGAATTTGGGGTAGCCGGATCAACAATGCCGGTCTCATTACCTTTGATGCCCACCATGATCTACGAGATGGTGAATCAAATGGTTCCCCTGTTCAACGATTGGTGGAAGCTGGGCTTAATGGCAGGAACATTGTTCAAATCGGAATCGCGGATTTTTCAAATTCACCCCAGTACGCGCAGCGAGCCAGGGACTACGGAATCACAATTATTCCGCGCAGTGAGTTGCGTGAACGAAGTGCACACAGTGTGGTTGCTCAAGCGCTGGAAATCGTCGGATCAGCCGGCGGACCCATCCACGTGGATTTTGACGTTGATGTGTGCGACCGCTCAGTTGTCCCCGGTTGCCCCGCAGCCGCACCGGGCGGTATCAGCGCTGACGAATTTCGGAATTTCGCCTACTTGATCGGGAACAGTCCACAGGTCACATCGGTTGATTTCACCGAAGTTGATGCCCAAGCTGATTCCCCAGATGGAAGAACCGTTCGACTGGTGGGAGTTTCAATTCTCGAATTGCTCTGTGGTTTCAACAATCGGGAAACTAATTAATCGGACCAACGGGTAATCGGGTTTCGACAACAACGCCGTCACGTAACTCAATCCGGTAGGCGGCGGGACCGTCGGGGTCGGCGGGGTCGGCTATATCAAGATCAGTAACCACTTCAACAGCTGTGGTGTCCTGATACAAAATACCAATACGGTCATCGGTTGCATAGGTTGTTGGCAATACGCCGCTGCCCACTAATTCATGCACCAGCGGTCGACGTTGCTTCTCAGAGTCATAATGCACGCCGTTTCCATAGGGCAACAAGCCAAGCCCACCGAGTGCCGGTTGAAGGGTTTTGCCATAGGAATCTGTCGGCCCTGCGACATGCCAGCAAATTGAACCTGCACTCACTCCTGCCAGAACGGTTCCATCGATCCAGGCCTGTCGCAGGAGGGAGTCAAGATTATGGGCTTTCCAAACGGCCAGCAGGTTCACCACACTTCCGCCACCAACCCAGATCACGTCACTATTGCTAATTATTTCTTCGGGGTCGTGGTTGGGCATAGGAAAGAGTGCCAGGTGGTCAACGACACAGTCCAGTTCCCGAAGGGCGCTGTACATGAGTGAGAGGTATCCGGGGTCATCCCCTGTTGCGGTCATGATTAACGTGACTCGTGGACGCTCCTGGCCGGACATTGCAAGTGCCCGCTTTATTAATCCACCGGGGCGGGCTCCGGCCGAGTCCACCCGGGGAAGGAAGCCGCCGCTCGTGGCCAAAATCTGTCGTGTCATTGGGAATGCAGCTCCTTTTCTGGGGTTTTTACAATAATCGTGGTCAACATGTCCACGGCTGCAGGAACTTGATCCCGATTCATCCGTCCTTCAATGACCAGTGCCGCGATACCGTGAACCGAAGCGAGCAGGACAGACTCCAACAGACTCGAGTCGGTCTCGGCGAAACCATACTCTGACTGAAGGTGTGCGAGTACAGACAGAATTGAACCCTCAATGTATTCAGGGCGAGGTGGAGCGTTTACCCCCGAGAACATGACATGGAATAAATGCGGATGATCAACCGCGAAGGATATGTACGCATTTGCTGAATGCCGCAGAACTTCGATTGGATTACATTCACCTTTACCCATTGAAACCCGTGTGAGAGTAAAACTGTCAAGTTCAGCGAAACCTCGCTGGATGACAGCTTCGATGAGAGCATCCTTGTCAGCAAAGTGGTGGTAGGCAGCACTTGGACTGACCCCTACCGCCGCAGCGACCGCCCGAAGTGAAACATGATCGACGCCCACGGCATTGACACTGGCGATGGCCTGCTCAATGAGAGCTTCGCGCAGATCACCATGGTGATAAGCCCGCTTGGCACTCTGGTCCATCGGTTCAGCCTAGTCGCAGACCAGAAAACAGCGTCACACTTTGGCGGCTGTGGGAGAACAAGATATTTGATTGACCAGGCGAACGTTTAAGGCCCACAACATGAACAGGAGCGAGAACACCGCTAAGAACGGTTGAATAGGTGCGAACCAAGAAATTGCACCACTTGAACCAAGAGCCAGGAGAACCAACTTGTTACACACGGGACAGCCGACGGCAAAGAAAGTGATGAACCCTCCGAGTGTGCCGATTCGAAGTGATGTATCTGTTCCCTTAACTTCGATTTCGTCATCATTGATTGATTCGCGAACGTAGGTGCCAATGAGTAGACCACCGAGAATCGCACTGAAAATCACGGTTGGGTAGGACCACCACGTGGTCTCAATCGCGCGACCGAAAATTGGGTTAGGAATTACAGCTGTTGGCAGGGCGATCAAGAATCCAATGCCCAGGCCAGAAAACACTGCGGCGTACCAGCGCCGAGATGACCATTGAGACATGGCATCGCGCCAGATTCGGGGGCTAATCTTCAGACTTGAAAACGTCAACACTTCCGCAGGTTATCTCACCGACTTTTTAATCGGCTAATACCCTCGGGGGTATACAACAGGAGTAAAGTAGCCAATGTGAGTATGTCCAAGTTACACACCCAGCCGGCTTGGTACGGCGCCGTCATGGGAACTGGGGGTACTTCAAGCCTTTTATACGTTACCTACGAAACTGTTGAGTGGTCGATTCTGTTGTGGGGAGCGATCATCATGCTCTGGGTGGCAACCTCGATGGCCGTTTTACTGTGGCCCCGTTACTTTCGCAGACTTCAGAAGAAGAATGAGCTCACCCTCGAAATCGCCGATCCGGCGCAAGGCGCAATGCTCGCGACATTTCCTGCAGGTCTTCTCGTTTTAGCAATCGCGTGGGGAACCGTTGGTCAAGATAGCGTTCCGAACAATTTTGCGCTAATCATTGCCGGCATTCTCCTCATCGTGGGTACGTCTATTGCCGTGATCTATTCGTCGGTGTGGGCCTCGGTGATAAGTAGAGTTGAAGTTCCCTTGGACAAAGTCAACGGTGGCTGGCTGCTCCCGGTCGTGATGAACCTGTTGGTACCCGTGGCCATGGTTCCCCTGATTCGCGAATTTCCCAACCAGGCCCCCGTCCTGATTGCAATTGGGTTTGGTTTTCTCGGTATTGGCGCCCTGCTTTTCATGGCAGTATTCGCACTTCTCATTGTTC
>CAMAVT010000184.1 GCA_945861775.1 Bifidobacterium breve | reverse complement strand
AGTACTCCAACCCCGCTTCCACAACCTTCAAGCCAAGAACAGCCTTCAGATCGCGTTCCACAAACCTTGCGCACACTTTCGGGGATAACGTGGAGACTATTGGTTCTGCTAGCGGGCGTTGCTGTGCTTGTACTGGGAATGGGCAGAATTTTCCCGGTCGTCTTTGCACTCTTTTTCGCCATGCTTGTTACTGCGTGGGCATCACCGGTGATGAAGCTGCTCAACAAGTTTCTTCCCAAAGTAGTCTCAATGATCCTGGCCCTGGTGCTCATCGCGACGGGTATCCTGACAATTCTTTATGTCGTTGTTTCATCTTCCGTAGCTGAAGGGCCCAAACTGGTTACCAGCATTACCTCTGGGATCAGCGAGATTGAGAAATGGCTTCAAGATGGTCCCCTCAAACTCACTGATGACCGTTTGGCCACCCTCATATCTGAAGCGAAGTCATACGGAGAAACGGCCGCCAAAGGTGTGGGTGAAAGCCTGCTTGCCTCGATGGGCTCGGTGGGCACTCTTGTGATCGCCGGTTCCGTATTTCTCTTCGGCGTGATCTTCTTCATGCTGACACCCAACAAAATCTGGGATTGGTTCGTTGGCTGGCTTCCCAAGGGCATCGAAGAGCCCGTCAACGTTGCAGGCGGCATTGCTTGGGGAGCGATCTCCGGCTACACGCGGGGAATCGTGATTATTGCTCTCGCTGACGCCACACTAGTTTTCATCGGCCTTACAATTTTGCAGGTTCCCTTGGCGCCGGCTTTAGCTGCCATTGTGTTCCTTGGAGCCTTTATCCCGGTCATTGGTGCTCCCGTCGCTACTTTCTTCGCAGCCATCGTCGCCCTTGCAGAGCGAGGTCCAGTGATTGCCATTTTGGTCATCGTTCTCACCGTCATTGTTGGTTCATTCGACGGAGATGTCTTGCAACCACTCGTTATGGGTAAGGCGGTCAGCCTTCATCCGCTGGCAATTATTTTGGCGATAGCCGCTGGGAGTATCGCCCTGGGAATCGTTGGCGCACTCATTGCCGTTCCTATTGCCGGTGCCGTCTATGGCGTGGCCAAATACCTCACCGGTCGAGATCCAGACCTGCCGTTTCCACCGACACAACCATTCGTTCCCAGCACGAATGCCTAAATTCGAAGGAACCCGATTTACGAGGTCCTAGCATTGATATTGTCAATCGGTAAATCATTTCCTGCAGCCACGCAGTAGCGTTCAATGCGCTCCGCCGAGAGGTTAATTCGCTTTAGTGACTTAGCTTTAATTCCATCAGTGCCCAATTTGGGGTCAGCCTTGTTGACGTTGTTTTGGATTCGCTCAGCATTGGAAAGTGCTTTAGGGGGAAGCTCACCACCAATAACGGCAGAATCAATGGAAACCACCATGAGGTCGATGTCTGACTGAAGTTCACCGAGAAGAGCCTTCTTTTGTTTCTTTGTTAATTCCGACGTGTCCCCATTTATTTGCGAACGGACTAGGTCAAGCGCGAAGTAATCATCACATGCATCCTGTGCCAACACAGCCACAACGACCTCGACTGTGGGAGTCGGGGTAGGTGTAATCGTTGGCGTAACTTCTGATTCAGCGCTGTTGGAGCAACCTGCAAGCACGAGTGAGGCGCTCAAACCAATAAGCCCGACCGTGATGATTCTTATCCGCATTATGAGGCTCCTAAGCGTCGTCGATCTCCTTTTTGCAGTTTACGCCACATTCAGTGAGCACGAGGTGAATTATGCACTTGTAGGGCAAATGTTGACATGATTCAAGTACCGCTGCACCAGCGCTTAGATATAGTCCATCCCTCGAACCATATGCCAATCCCCGACTTCCTTAAGGAATCATGACGCAACTCTCGACTCAAGAGATCATGCTGGCCGCGGCTCTCGTGTTTGGGCTTTCCACCGCGTGCCAGGTTATTGCTCCCCATCTTCGAGTTCCATCTTTGGTTCTTCTGCTTCCCGTAGGGTTCATTTTCGGACTATTGGCTCCTACGTTTCGCTTTGATGAAATTCTTGGTTCTGCATTTCCCGTCGCGGTCGACCTAATGGTTGCCGTCATCCTTTTTCAAGGAGGGATGGAACTCGCCGCCTTACCGCTGGGGGCCAAGGACAAGACGGTCGTGCGAAAACTTGTATGGATTGGGGCTCCGCTCACGTGGGCGGTGGGATCGCTAGCCGCACATTACATTCTTGGGTTCGAATGGAAATTGGCATTCATTCTCGGCGCATTTTTAATCGTCTCGGGACCGACAGTTGTGGCGCCCATTCTTGATGTTGTTCGCCCGAACTCGCGGGTACGGGAAATTTTGACGTGGGAAGGGACACTGCTGGATCCACTGGGCGCGATATTTGCCGTCATGCTTTTTCAAATTATCAAGGCGAGTAACGAATCAACTTTCGAAACGGCAGTTCAATACTTCCTCGGAGGTCTGCTCACGGCAACGTTAGCGGCAATTTTCGGCGTAGCCCTATTCATTGGTGGCGGCCGCCTTGTCAAGAACTATCCCAAGTTGGGCACTCAAGTTCTCCTCGGGTCAGTCTTACTTGCAGCTGGGTTGGCTAACAGCGTAAACGATGACAGCGGACTACTCACCGCGCTATTGATGGGCGTCACCGCTCCGCGACTTGCCAAGAAATATGGCGCCAGCCTTGATGCTGCCAAACCATTTTTTAACACGATTGTGACCATGGGGATCGGGGTCCTGTTCATCACGATTGCCGCTTTAGTTCCCTCACCCACATTCACCTCACTCTTGCTTCCCACGTTCCTGATCGTGCTCATCCTGCTTTTCATCGTCCGTCCGACCGTCGTGGCGGTTGGAGCCGCAGGATCAGGTCTCGCTCGAAATGATCAGATTTTCATGGGGTGGATGTACCCGCGTGGCATTGTTGCCGCCGCCACTGCCGCAAGTATCGGTACAGCCCTAGTAGCAATGAAAATTCCCGGAGCAGAAAACCTTTTGCCAGCCGCCTTCATTATTATTACGGCCACAGTTACCGTTTACGGCCTCACTGCAACACCCTTAGCAACGAAACTCAAAATACGGGGCTCCTAAGGTGAAGCCAATACGACACAATCCTGACCACGTTAACCTTTTTTCGTGGTGCTGAGAGAAAGCGCTGATCCTCACCGATTTACGTATTTTATGAGTTCATTAAATTGTAAAACACCAAGGCCTGAGGCTTGGTCGTAACCCAAATCTGCTTGGCAGCACCCCGGGATATTGAATGAACCCGGGGCGTACTCGACGGCATATTGATTGTCTCCCACCGTGACGTCATAAACCGTCTTGGGACTGCGCTTGACAACCTGGTAAAGCCAAGGGTTGGCAAAACCGATTGGCGGACGTTTGGCCTGGCCCTCTCGGGCAGAGATCATCGCTAGTGCCGCCGCCATCATGGGAGAACTCTGACTTGTCCCACCATTTGGGAGGATAGTTCCTTGGTACACAACCGGTAACCCTGGCGTATTTCCAGCTAGGGCAGAAATATCGGGTACGGACCGGACGTTGTTGCGGGTGAGCGGTTTCTGATACCACGGTGCGTCAAAGGATGCACTCGGCCCGCCCGTGCCAACCAGGTTTCCAATAGCTCCTCCGGCGTATGGCTGGCTATTCCACACGCTTTCACCCGCTCGCGTGCCATTTGGATTCAATTGGATTTGAGTGCCACCGACGGAGACTACAAATGGTGATGACCCCGGGTAGGCGACCGTTGGGCGCGAGTACGCGACGAAGGGTGTTATTTCGGCAATAGCAATTTCGAGCTCAGCAATTAAATCTTTACTTATTTGTGCATCTATTGAGCCAGCCGGTTCATCTTGGACGCCGCTG
>CAMAVT010000183.1 GCA_945861775.1 Bifidobacterium breve | reverse complement strand
ATTGGCCGCACCGGCGGTTTCAAGATGCACGCCCTCATCGCGCTGATCCGTGCATAGGCAACTTGAATTCGGTGCCGAGCAGATCCCTGCCGATCACATTCGGGAAGACCCAGTCTTGACCTGGCATTTCACTAACTAGATTGGCTACTCCGTGATGGTGACTGTGACATCGCGCGTGCTGCTGTCTGGATTGGTCACCGTGACGATTGCTAGTTACCAGAACTCAAAACGCCTAGGCCACAAAGATGCCCTGGTGACGGCAACGATCTACGCCAAAGTCACGGCAAAGCAAGAGGACGAGTCATCCATGGTCTTTGGGGACTGGCTACAAAGCGGTGAATCCACCGACGAAGACACCTGCGCTGAGGGTGCGTGTTAGAAAACTGTTAGAAAAAGTAGCTCTCAACCAGCATGAGGCTTGTAAAAAGCCTCATAATCGTGAGTGGGGCGGGTCGGGCTCGAACCGACGACGACCGAATTATGAGTTCGGGGCTCTAACCAGCTGAGCTACCGCCCCCAGCGGGTGAAACAACTGTAGTAGGGGGCCAGCGAGGATTAATTCTTGGTCTGGGTGCTGATGTGGTATTCCCGGGCAGATTGGCGAATCAAAAAATTCGATTGTGGATTAAGTGAGATTTCTGACGGGGGTAATCAGTTTCCTGGACCGTAGAGTCCAAAGACGAGGTCGGGAGCACCAGCCTTGAAGGTGCCGGCTACCTGTGACCGGTAACCGATTTCGCGGGTTCTCGCTAACAGGCTACGACCTAGAGCCAACTGGCGTAACTCCCATGCGGACAGGGCCGCCTCGACATCACCACCAACCGCTGCCAATTCTTCCGCGAGAATCCAACCGTCCTCGGCCGCCTTCGCGGTACCTGCGGCTGCATGGGGCCGGCAGGCAAAGGCTGCATCACCGATGATGCACACCCGACCAAATGCCATACGCGGCACCTCAATGTCGTACACGACTTGCAAGAAGGGCTCCTTGATGCCGGTGACTACCTCGGCGAGCTGAGGTGCAAGGAGCGCTTGGGCGTCGGCTCGCATTTTGATGAGGTCTTGCTCCTTCACCAACCCCGGAGGTATTGACACCGATCGGACATCGCCATTGATGTCGGTGAGAAACTCCTCGAAATCTTCCGGCGGCACGTTGCGATACCAAACAATGTTCATAAGGCGTTGGCCTGGTTCGACTTCACCGCCCAGGCCAGGGATCGGATAAACAAGTATGTGACTGTTCTCCATCACCTGATACGTCAGTGAGTCGTAGAGCGCATCGAAAGTTTCTTGGCTGAGCGCAGACTCCGGGATCACGCCCCGCCACGCAATATAACCGGCATAGGAACTACTGACCTCTGGCAATAATGTCCGACGGACCTCGGATGCGATTCCATCAGCGCAGACAAGAAGATCAACAACATCAGTGCGCCCATCAGAGAAATCGATCGTGACGTGCGCACCATCGTCGACAAACGAAGTCATCTCTGATGAGAGGTGATAATTTTCCTTACCGAATCCATGAAGCAGCACCCGGTATACCGCATTCCAGGACGATAAGTGATAAAGCCTTCTCTCTTCAAACTCCGTAGAGCCGTCGGCCTCGAGAAAGCGAACCCAATTCGTCTTCGCCGAAAAATCATCGGCTGGAACTCCGAGCCGCTCTACCGGGTACCGCCAGGTGGCCTCGAGAACTGCAATACCAGCGCCCTTTGCTTCGAGTTCTTCTTGGGAACGCTCGTAGACCGAAACCTGACATCCGAGGTCACGAAGGAGTAGGGCAGCGGTGAGCCCTCCCAATGAGCCACCAATGACTGCGACCCGAGGCATCGAGCCCACGGAGATTCCTTCCATGATGGTGTGCAGGAGCCGGCTTCAAAAAATCAAGAGACCTGCTTGGGTCTATCGGCGGGCTTGAAGACTAGGGCTGGCCGAAGGTTGCGACGGAATCGACTTTGAGCTCGAACAACACTCGGCGTTCATCAAAGCCCGGGTCCCGAAGCCCATAGGGCGGTTCTTGCCCGGTGTACTTGGTCCAGATGCGATCGAGCTGTGCTGTCACTCTCGGGCCTTCGACCGGATCGTCCTCGCTGATCTCGCGTACGGCGGTCGCCTTGATGCTGATCCAGTGATACGCGTTAACGGGATTGATGAGAAGGAAACTCACCTGCGGATTAGCCCGAAGCCACCCGACTTTTTTACGTTCCGTGGACAAGTTGAGAAGCACGGTATCGCCCACATAGTCAAACCACACGGGCGTCAGATTCGGCCGGCCAGTGCTCCCCATCACCGCGACGACCGCAGTTACTGGCTCGTCGATGAGCTGCTTATAGATGGGGTCGAGGTCATCGAGGCTGGTGACCGCGTCGCGATCTCCTACCGTGAACTGACCATTCTGCGTTCCTGAAGCCACGTCTTTGAACTTCGCTACCTTGATCGCCATTGACTACTCCCATGGGAAATT
Source organism: Bifidobacterium breve (assembly GCA_945861775.1). Taxonomy (GTDB): domain Bacteria; phylum Actinomycetota; class Actinomycetes; order S36-B12; family S36-B12; genus UBA4592. The sequence goes on along the minus strand of CAMAVT010000183.1, from coordinate 1,470 downwards.
GGCACCTGTCAACGCCGGCCACTCGCGACGTTCGGTGTACATTAAACCCAACCGGATCAGCGGTCAAGTGGAACATCAACTTTTATCGGAATCTCATGTTCGTTGAGCACAAAGCCCAGCAACCGTTAAGTACCGCAAGAGCAATTGGTTCCAGCCCGTCTCGTAGATCCAATGCCCATGTCGCGCTCAAACCAGGAGGATGAGATGACCGCCCGAGTGATTGCCGAGGAGACCTTTAACGCCGACGACTACTCCGAAGAACTAGGAGCAGCGCCGACGAACTTTGATGTTGGCACCAAATTGTCATTTGAAAATTCATCCATCCGGGTATGGGAGGTCAGACTAAAGCCGGGTGAGCGCGGACCTTTTCATACGCATGCCCAGCGTTACTTCTGGACCGTTGTGCAAGGCGGCATCGGAAGGCAGCGCAGTCAAGATGGTTCGATGATCACGCGCGAGTACAGCGTTGGTGACACCAACTACTCGGAACATTCGCCCCAGGACCCATGGGTGCACGACTTTGAAAACTTTGGTGAAACAGACATGCTCTTCATCACGGTTGAACTTCTGGATTAACGTGTCACGAGAATTAGCGCAGTCCTTGGCGACAGCGCTTAAACATGCTGGGGTCACAACCATCTTTGGTGTGCCCGGCGGTGGACCAAATCTTCAGATGATCGGTGCTGCTGAGGAACTCGGCATCGACTTTATCCTTGCTCACGGCGAAAGCGCTGCCTGCGTGATGGCGAGCACACATGGAAAGCTCACGGGAGGAGTGGGCGTCGCAGTAGCCACGCGGGGTCCGGGGCTCACAAGTGCCATTAACGGACTTGCTCAAGCAACTCTGGACCGTGCTCCCCTTGTGCTCATCTCTGACACAGTCCCCGAAGAACAAAGCGAGCGCATCGCGCATCAGCGCCTCGATCAGGTTGCTACCGCAGCTCCAGTCACCAAGTGGAGCGGAGTACTTGGACACTGCGATCCGGACAAAGTGGTCGCCGCCGCTATCGCTCTCGCTGTCGCCGCACCGCAGGGGGCGGTGCATCTCGCTTTCGATCCCACTCAGCCCGGAGATATGCCGCCAGCACCGCCGCGCGCGGATTACAGCGATGAGAGCGAATTGCAACGGATTCGCACACTCATCTCCGCTTCTCGCCAGCCTGTCATCATCATCGGGCTTGATGCAATGCCTGCGGCTGACACAATTCGTACGGCACTACTCGACAAGGGCGTCCCCATATTGGTCACCTACGAGGCAAAGGGAATCGTTCCCGAATCCTCAGCCGCTTACGCAGGCTTCTTCACCGGGGTCAAAGCAGAGATGCCCTTGCTGCAGGCCGCGGATCTCATCATCGGTATCGGGCTCGATTCGGTGGAGCCGATGCCAGGGCCGTGGCCTTACACGGCTGACGTGGTGCTCCTTCACAGTCATCTGGTCGAGACCGCTTATTTTGGCTCCCCAGCTCTAAT
>CAMAVT010000182.1 GCA_945861775.1 Bifidobacterium breve | reverse complement strand
TGCGGTAAGTCAACGTTCATTCGGACTTTGAATCGACTGCATGAACTCATCCCAGGGGCAGCTCTAGCGGGCGAAATTCTCTACGAAGGTCAGGACATCTACCGACAAGACGTTGACCCAGTACATATTCGTTTGTCAATCGGGATGGTCTTTCAAAAACCAAACCCGTTTCCATCAATGACAATTCGGGGAAATGTGCTCTCGGGCCTCAAATTATCGGGGATGAAACGACCTGATCATGACGCTTTGGTTGAGCAAACATTGACCTCAGCTGGTCTGTGGAAGGAAGTAAAGGACCGCTTAAATGCTCCTGCCGGGGACCTTTCCGGTGGACAGCAGCAACGCTTGGTAATTGCCCGAGCACTCGCGGTTAACCCACACGTACTACTCATGGACGAGCCTTGCTCAGCGCTTGACCCAGCTTCAACACTTAAAATTGAAGAGACAGTTCGAGAGTTGTCCAAAGACATCACGATTATCATCGTCACCCATAATATGCAACAAGCTGTCCGAGTGTCCGATTACACGGCGTTCTTTTTGGCTGAAGAGAATCAGCCGGGCTACGTTGTTGAACAAGGATTGACCACAGAAATTTTTGGTAACCCTAGGGATCAGCGAACATTGGATTACGTAAACGGACGTTTTGGTTAACAGTTGGGGCTGTTGGTGGCTGTGTACATGAACTGTTCACCTAAATGTAGGAATCTAGAAAAGTAAGTGATGATTTCAGGTCACTTTGGGACATTAGGTTACTAGTAATCAGGTAATCAAATCGAACATAAGGAGACACAGTGCGCAGAATTTTTGCACTTGCAACAAGTATCGCTGGGGCTACGGCAATAGCCGCTTCCAGCTTGGTAATCGCAGTTCCAGCAAACGCAGCACAAACAATCAGCGGTGGCGGAGCATCTTTCCCTTTCGTATTCCTGCAAGCATGCGCATCTGACTTCAATGCGTCGCAGACTAACTTCACGATTCAATACACCAGCACAGGATCAGGTACCGGTAAGTCCAACTTCACCAAGGGAACCTTTGCCTACGGCCAGACCGACAGTGCCTACACCAGCGGTGCGCCAACCTTTGGTTGGGAATACATCCCCAACGTTGGTGGAGCTGTCGCATTCCCCATCAACTTGAAAAATGTAACGACCGGGCGCACGCTCGGTTCTTCAATTCAGTTGAGCCAGACCACTCTTGCGAAAATTCTCGGTGGAGCTATTACAACGTGGAATGACAAAGAAATTTTGAAGACCAACACCCGAATTGCGAAGTCGATCCCAGCAACACCAATTACCGTTGCTTACCGCTCCGACAATTCAGGAACCTCGAACAACACGCTGCAGTACCTCAATGCATGGGCACCAACAATCTGGGCCAAGGTCCAGGACGATTTCTCCACAGCTTTCCCAGGCGGAAAGCCGCTGGCTAACAGCATCGCGGGCAAGGGCAACGCCGGTGTTATGGCAAACGTCATCGCTACTGACGGCGCAATCGGTTACGTAGACCTCGGCGACGCCAAGGGCTACCCTTCCGCACGTGTTGCAAATGCATTGGGCGAGTTCATTGCTCCTTCATCGGCAAGTGCCGCGAAGAACCTCGCGAACCAGACCAATATTCAGCCAGATGGTCTCGTTAGCCTCAACTACAAGGTGCAGGTTAAGGGTGCTTACCCAGTTGCGATCTTCACCTACATGTTGGTTCGCACAGACGGCAAGGGCCCCAACGGTTTGGGTGTCCGTCAATTTGCTGACTACGTGCTCCAGAAGTGTGGACCACAGCGTGCATCCTCACTCGGTTACGTTCCAGTAGCGGGTAAGGTGCTTGCTAAGGCAAAGACCTTGGCTCTCGAAATCAAGTAACCTGAAAAAATTGAGTTAGTCGCAACACGAATACAAATAGCAAGTCAAATACAACGACAGGGTGAGGGCAATGAACCAGAATCGTAACCGAGGCTGGGGCATTGCCCTCACAATCGTTTTAGTAGCCACCGCATCCGTTACACTCAGTGCCTGCACGCCCCCAATGCCCCCGGACGTTTTAGCCGCACGAGCTGAAAACCAAATCACCTGTCAAACGGGTAACCAAGATGTTCTTGTTCCCGAGGAATTCGTGGGAAGTGTGGATTCGGTGAATGCCACCCTCAACGGAGTCTGCCCCGAACAATCGATGACGGAAGTAAGCGCTGATACTCCTGCTGGAGTCGTGATCACCACCTCGGCTCCCACGGCGGAGGAACTCGCAGCTTTTGGCGAGCAGTGCACCGCAGAGGTTATTACTGTTCCCATTTTTTCTTATGGAGTCACTCTTGCCTATAACGTAATTGGACTTGAAGGTCTAATTCTGAACGCCAATGTGCTTGGTGCAATGTTGTCAGGGACCATTACCGCTTGGGATGATCCGGCAATAGTTGCCCTCAACCCTGGCTACGACCTCGCTGGGTTACCGGAAATGACGATAATGAGTGTGGAAGGGGGATCTGGTTCTGTAGAAGCGATGACAACCTACCTCTCAAACGCAGCACCGGAGTCGTGGCCATCGGGTGTGTCCCGAACGCTCGAGCTCGGCCAAAAATTTCCCACACAACTCGACCTGATCAACGAAATGTTTGCGATAGAGGGCGCTGTCGCGGTGCTTCCTATTGTTGTAGCAATTAACAATCAGATTCCTATGGCTGCAACACAGGTCCAGGAAGAAATTATTGGCCCAGACGACACGCAATTGCAAAAGGTTGGTGCAGGTGCGATGACCGTGACTGTCGAGCCGACTTCCTTGATTGCAACGCCAGCAACTGGCGGCGTCCCCGTTGAAGGAAACTTCGACATCGCTGCATCAAAAATTGTTTTGGCGGAAGGACAACCTCTCATCGGTTGGCCCATCCTGGGAACGGCACACGCCACTTTGTGTAACACCCCGGGGGAGCCGCTTCCTCTGTCAACGGTTCAATTTTTCGAGCGACTTTCGGGTCAAGGTTCATTTGAAACATATGGCTTAACGCCACTGCCCGAACCGATTCGAGTCCAGACTTTTCTACCACTGCAGGTCACTCTGAATGAGACAGCCGGACCCAGTGAGAGTGCGGCCGAGTAAGTCAGCAGCAGCCACTACAGATAACGCCTAGTGGGATTTAGCGCGCTCCCACGAAAGGTGAATTTCGTCTTCAGCTTCTTTGCGGCCGGTCCAGGTAGCACCTTCAACCGACTTGCCGGGTTCAAGATCTTTGTACACCTCAAAGAAATGTTGGATTTCGAGGCGGTCGAATTCGGGCACATGGTGAATATCGCGGAGGTGCTCCATGCGGGGGTCACCGGCGGGAACGCACAGAACCTTGTCATCGCCGCCCGCTTCATCGGTCATCCGGAACATTCCAACGGCGCGGCAGGAAATCACCACGCCAGGGAAGGTGGGCTCCTGAACGAGCACGAGGGCATCGAGGGGATCACCATCAAGACCGAGTGTGTTATCGATAAACCCGTAATCGTGTGGGTAGCGCGTTGAGGTGAAAAGCATGCGATCCAGTCGAATTCGGCCACTTGTATGGTCAACTTCGTACTTATTGCGGCTTCCGCCGGGGATTTCAATGGTGACGTCAAATACGAGGGGATCCATAGGCACAATATTAGCCGGGCAGTGTTATTTATGGGCGCCGTGGTGACTTACAGTAGGAGCGATGCGCATTTATTTGACAGATCCTTTGCGGCGCCTTGGTGTTGTTGCAGGGTCATGTGGCTTGTTTCTGGGACTGATTTGCGTCCCCACGGGCGTTGTGGCGGCGCCACCGAGTGGCCCCGTCCCCAGCGTTTATCAACCACTGAGTAGTAGTGCTCCCGCTCCAAGCACAACGGGGTTGGATCGCTCAATTGGCAAACTGACCCAAAGCCCGTCACTGGGGAAATTTTCCATGGTCGTTGTCGACCCGGTGAGTGAGAAAGTAATTTTTAGCGATCAAGTGGAGAAAGCGCGAATTC
>CAMAVT010000181.1 GCA_945861775.1 Bifidobacterium breve | reverse complement strand
GGCCCGACGAATTTTTAAGACCCGCAAAATCGGTCACGCCGGAACATTGGACCCGATGGCTACAGGTGTGCTGGTGTTAGGTGTGAATGCGGGAACCCGTTTACTCGGGCACTTAACCCTGGCCGATAAAACGTATATCGGAACAATTCGACTCGGTGCAGCCAGTTCTACCGATGACGCAGAAGGTGAATTAGGCCCGGTGCGGGATTCGAGTAGCGTCAGCGCCGAAGCTGTTGAGTCGGTTCTTGGCACCCTTCGCGGTGAAATCATGCAACGTCCCAGTTCTGTCAGCGCTATAAAAATTGATGGGCAACGCGCATACGCGCGGGTGCGTGATGGTCAGTTAGTTGAAATTCCGGAAAGAAGAATTACGGTTTATCAACTTGAAGTACTTGGCATCGCGCGAGAGACTGAGTTTACCGACGTTGAAGTAAGCACCAGAGTTTCATCGGGTACGTATATTCGTGCTATCGCACGGGACCTGGGCGAAGCCCTCGGTGTGGGTGGGCATTTGACATCGCTGCGCCGCACGTCAGTCGGCCCATTTAGCGAAACCATGTGCCATAACTTGGAAGACTTGGCGGCTTTAGGTGACCCTTGGGCAGGTGTGCTTCACCTCGCCGAGGTTGCCGAGATGGTTTGGCCAGTCTTCACATTAAGTTATGAACAGTCCTTAGCCGTTCGCATGGGTCAACGGATTTCTTGGCCAGAAAACTGCACTCAATCCATGATTGCCCTCGTTGACTCCGATGGTGAACTCGCAGCCCTCGGTGAAAAGCGAGACACATCCTGCTCCTACATTGCGGTGTTTCCCAGCGGAGTTCGACCACCAAGTAGCCTTTGCCCGTGAGTGCCTCGGGGTCATTGGTCTGTATCGGGATCTTTGATGGAGTTCATCGGGGTCATCAGGTGCTCATTGACGCGGGAAGGATTGCAGCTGATGAAACTGGGCTTGGGCTGACTATTTGTACATTTGACCCGCATCCATATGCTGTTGTAAAACCCAATCATGTTCCCAAACTCATTAGTGACATATCACAGCGCAAGCAGTTGCTCATCGACAATGGTGTTGATCACGTTGAGGTTATTGCTTTCACTCCCGAATTTGCCAGTTTGTCTCCGCGCCAGTTTTCTCAGGATTATCTGAAGGACCAGCTCAATGCTCAGGCGGTCGTTGTCGGCAGTAATTTCACATATGGCCGAAAGGCCAGCGGTGATGTGGACACGCTCACAAATGATGGAAATCAATTGGGGTTCGCGGTCAAGTTAGTTGATCTAGTTCAGTCAGATGGAACGATCTCCTCAACGCGGATTCGTGAGTTAATTCTCTCGGGAAACGTGGCAGCGGCTGCGGAACTATTAGGAAGAAACTTCAGCCTCAGCGGCCAGGTAGTCCAGGGCGACCAACGTGGCCGCGAATTGGGTTACCCAACCGCGAACGTGGAATGGGATGAGACCCTGATTGTTCCCGCCGACGGGGTCTACGCCGGATACGTCAACGTGGCAGGAGATCGGCTTCCAGCGGCCATTTCGGTGGGAACGAACCCACAATTTGGCGGCAAGACCCAGCGGGTGGAAGCCTATGTGTTGGATCGAACCGATCTTGATCTATATGGGATGCGTATCGGGGTGGAATTTGTAGAATTGATGCGTCCCCAAGAGGTTTTTGACAGTTTGGCCGGGTATTTGACCCAAATAGCGCTAGATGTTGCCGCCATTGCACAACGGTTGAATTCACACCCAATGTGAGCCACGGTGGGGCAAAAGTTCCATCACTGCTAGGATCGTGGTCCAGACGGTTTGGAGGCGGGCGCTTCCAGATTCGTGTCCATGAAATCAATGCCCATGCTGGTTGCCTCCACGGTGGATCACATGGCGCGCCCGAGAGGAATAAATGTCACTCGACACTGCAATAAAGCAAGAAATCATCGCAAAATACGGCACGAAGCCAGGCGATACAGGTTCACCCGAAGTCCAAATAGCGATGCTGAGTCGCCGGATTGAAGACCTCACAGGCCACCTCAAGACCCATAAGCACGACCATCACAGCCGTCGTGGACTTTTGATTATGGTTGGCCAACGTCGTCGACTACTCAATTACCTCACAAAAACTGACATTAACCGGTACCGCTCAATTATTGAACGACTCGGTCTACGTCGATAACCGTGCATGCGGCGGCATTAATGAGAGTGCCGCCACATCACGTTATTTCATCTTTGCAATTCAAGTAAATATCGAAATTAATTAGATACTTCACGTGCACCGCGGATGTCGGTCCTCGGTAGTGGTTTTCGGGTGAGTAACCCCGCGAATCTCGATCGAAGACCGCCGAACATGGCGGCAGTGCAGGAAGTGTCTCAACCAATGTAAGGAGACACCCAATGCAGTCAAATATTGCATCTGTAAGTGCCGTGATTGATAACGGCTCATTTGGTACGAGAACAATTCGATTTGAGACTGGGCGTTTTGCCCGGCAAGCCGCAGGATCTGTCTGCGCCTATCTCGATGAAGACACGATGTTGCTCAGTGCAACAACAGCTGGAAAGCAGCCAAAAGATCAATTCGATTTTTTCCCACTCACCGTTGATGTTGAAGAGCGGATGTACTCGGTAGGTCGGATTCCAGGCTCGTTTTTCCGTCGCGAGGGTCGCCCCAGCGAAGACGCCATCCTGACCTGCCGATTGATCGACCGTCCACTTCGTCCAACTTTCAAAAAAGGCCTGCGCAATGAAGTACAGGTCGTCGTTACGGTCATGTCCTTGAATCCCAAGGATCTCTACGACGTTCTTGCTATCAATGCGGCTTCGGCATCAACCCAACTCAGTGGGCTCCCTTTTAGTGGACCAATCGGTGGCGTTCGGGTTGCATTGATCAGGAATCAATGGGTCGCATTCCCAACACACGAGCAACTCGAAGAGGCCGTTTTTGACATGGTTGTTGCTGGTCGCGTTGCCGGTGATGATGTCGCGATCATGATGGTGGAAGCTGAAGCAACAGAGCGCACTATTGAACTAGTTGCCGGGGGAGCCACCGCTCCAACCGAGGAAGTCGTGGCCGAGGGCCTAGATGCTTCCAAGAAGTTCATTAAGGCATTGTGTGATGCACAAAGTGAACTCGCGAAGACCGCTGCAAAGCCGATCGCAGATTTCCCCGTCTTCCTAGAATACGAAGATGATGCCTATGCAGCAGTTGAGGAAATTGCTGGAAAGCCAGTGACTCAAGCCCTCACAATCCTGTCCAAAGCCGAGCGCGAGGATCGCCTTGATGAAATCAAAGCCGACGTCATGGCAGCCTTGGGCTCACAATTTGTGGGACGCGAGAAGGAACTAAGTGCGGCTCTGCGTTCAGTGACCAAGAATTCAGTGCGTCAACGAGTTTTGACCGACGGTGTGCGCATCGACGGCCGTGGATTAGCTGATATTCGTACGCTGTCGGCCGAAGTTGATGTCATTCCCCGGGTCCATGGGTCGGCACTGTTTGAACGTGGCGAGACCCAAATTCTCGGGATCACCACGCTCAACATGCTGCGCATGGAACAACAGCTTGACACCTTGAATCCAGAGAGTCGTAAGCGTTACATGCACAACTACAACTTCCCACCCTATTCAACGGGTGAGACCGGACGAGTTGGTTCGCCTAAGCGCCGGGAAATTGGACATGGTGCGCTCGCCGAGCGTGCTCTGGTTCCCGTTCTCCCTACTCGCGAGGAGTTCCCTTACGCGATTCGCCAGGTTTCCGAAGCACTCGGATCCAATGGTTCAACGTCAATGGGTTCGGTCTGTGCCTCGACAATGTCCCTCCTCAATGCAGGTGTGCCACTCAAGGCTCCAGTAGCTGGAATTGCAATGGGACTTATTTCTGGCCTTGTGGACGGCAAACAGAAGTATGTCGCACTCACCGATATTTTGGGAGCTGAAGATGCCTTCGGTGACATGGACTTCAAGGTCGCCGGAACCCGGAACTTTGTCACTGCATTGCAGCTGGATACTAA
>CAMAVT010000180.1 GCA_945861775.1 Bifidobacterium breve | reverse complement strand
CACGAACGGCTCCGTCCAACCCACTGGAATTCACAATCGTTGCTTCAAGTCTTTCCAAAACAAATAGCACATGAGGCACGGCCTCGTGGGCGCTAGCCCAGACAAGTGACTCCGCGACGGAAACCTCATGAATCTCAATGGTTTGCGCCCCAGCGATACGTTGAGTGGCATCGCTATTGTGTTTATCTGCTGGATTCATGAATGCAATGAATGCACTTGAGTCAAGAAGCATCGCGCTCCCACATATCGCGCATTTGCGCAATGGTTGCACCTTCGTAGACCCGACCAAGGTGCGTTCGCACATATTTTTGAATTTCCTGCACTTGTAGCAGCCTGCGGGTACGTGCTTCCACTGCGGATTGAGAGCCAAGTTCAGCCAAGCGACACACCTGAGTTGACTTGGACTCCCCTGGCCACAGCTCCTCCGCGATCGCGATCGCTCGTGCCAATTCGGGGGTTTCTGTTACTTGAATTCGAGGCTTTGTCGTGGGCACTTATCGAGTGTGCCACTTAAAAAGATTGGATGGTACACCAAGCAGCACCGCACCGGTGGCGTTTAAGCTTCAGTTGGCACAGCCCGCGCCCGCCTCCGCCAGAGATAGACCCCCACACTCACCCCAGTGAGCACAACCGCCGCCACGAGAACAACGGGCAACACCCGCCGCCCGCTTTCAATTACCTCTTCAGCACGAACCACAACTTCATCTGCCACGGCGAGAACGGAATCCGCTCGCTCCAACACCGCCCGGACATCAACGAGCTTGTTGTGGCTTTCACCGAGTACGTCTAGTACCAAATGAGTGTTCACGTTTCTCCCCTTATTGATTGTCGATCCGCTGACTTAATTCCGCCCGAATCTGCGCATACCCTGGCTTTATTTGCTTATTGATAATCTCAAGTCGCTCGTCAAATCCCAGAAACGCACTCTTCATCGCATTAACGGTCAACCATTCCATGTCTTTCAATCCCCAACCGAATGCTTGGCTCAGGAGGTCCATTTCATGTGACATTGATGTTCCTGACATTAATCGATTGTCAGTGTTAACCGTCACCCGAAAGCCCAGGGTGCGCAGCAACCCGATCGGATGGGTTGCGATTGACGCAGCAGCGCCCGTCTGAACATTGGAGGTAGGGCACAACTCCAATGGAATTCGACGGTCACGGACATATGCTGCCAATTTTCCTAGCGTGACGCTTCCGTCGGGGGCAACGGTGATGTCATCCATGATTCTCACGCCGTGACCTAGTCGGTCTGCACCGCACCACTGGATTGCTTCCCAAATGGATGGCAAACCAAAAGCTTCACCTGCGTGAATCGTGAAGTGGGCATTCTCCCTACGCAAGTATTCAAATGCGTCCAAGTGGCGGGTAGGTGGAAAACCTGCTTCGGCTCCAGCAATATCAAAACCAACAACACCAAGTTCGCGGTATTCCACCGCGAGTTCAGCAATAGATCGCGCATTCGCCGCGGTGCGCATAGCGGTCAGTAACACACCAATGCGTATTGATCTGCCGCCCCTCGCAACCGCTGCAACCCCTTGCGCAAATCCAGATAGAACAGCCTCAATGATTTCCCGCTCGAGTAAACCTTTTTCAACGTGCAGCTCCGGAGCAAACCGCACCTCCGCGTACACCACACCATCTGCTGCCAAATCTTCTGCGCATTCACGAGCAACACGCGCCAGTGCCGACACAGATTGAGTAACTCCCACCGTATGCTTGAAAGTCTCTAGATAGCGCTCCAACGAACCCGAGTACGCAGCCTCAGAGAACCAACGCCCCAGCGAGTCAGCATCACTCGCTGGAAGATCCATGTACCCCGACTCGGCCGCTAAATCCAATACTGTCTGCGGACGCAACCCTCCATCCAAATGGTCGTGGAGGAGCACCTTGGGGGCAGCAATGATCAAATCCAAAGGAACCGGATTAAAGGTGGCTGGGTCATTCGAAGGGGAGGAAGTCACAGTCATGAGCCAAACCTACGCTCCCATGGCCACGCAACCGTGGCCCACCTTCAACCAAGGATCTAAGGGGTCAACCACAAATTCATCCAAATACCGTCTCACTCGATTTCAGTCCTTGGAAAGACCCCTACTGCCACGACCATCAATTTCTACTGTTTCAACCTATGGCATAGTGAATTAGATGATGCGAGAGTCGAGAGCCGAGCCTGAGCCGGTTTACCGGGTAAGGTTCCCGCACTCTTTCATGCGGTCCAGTTCGTCTGTAGGACTCAGGCATGTGTTGGGGAGGTTCGGAACAAAGTCGCGCTAAGAACGCCCGCGAAGAGCCTCCATTGGAGTAACAACCACCAACCCAGGTACTTTCATGCGAGTGAACTCAGCATCACGAGTGAGCAGTCGATCCGCGTGAGTTGCCGCATGCACGGCAATCATGTAATCAGCAAGGATTCGGCCGCCTTTGCTTTTTCTTGAGCGGACTTCACCAACTTCTGCTGCACCGTGCGCCCCGATATCAAAGTAACTGATTGTGAGCGCCTGCAAAATGGCCAATGAATCTGTCGCTGAACTGCACCCGGTAGCGAACTCTGCAACTACTTCCGCACAAATAATCAGCGATCCTTCTCGTGCGCAATTTTCAACTGCCTCCCGTGAGCTGGAGCCGTATTGGGGATCAGCACTCACAATGTCAATCAAAATATTTGAATCTATTGCCGTCCTGGTCATGTACAGTCCATCGTTTTATTCATCTCATGTTTACTCATCCCAGGCTCGAACCGGTCGCAACTCACGCATAATCTCATCGGTGTTTCGACCACTCAGGTCAACGACCCCGTAAACGCGATCCCAATCAATTCCTGAGTCAGACTTACGCTTCTTCCGAACGACGAATTCTCGGCCGCGAACTTCAAACTCCAATGGGTCCCCTGGTTCAATCCCTAGGGCTTCCCGCACGTACTTGGGAATAGTGATCTGTCCTTTACTTGACACGGTTCCGGCCACCTCCACAGAGTAAAGAATTAGAGTCAGAAAGTAAAGAAATTGATCCTTACCCCTCAACCTTGACTCAATGTCCGGCTGGCAAACCACAAACAACACTCATCTGTGGATCAAAGTCCAATTCGCAAAGGGCCTGTGGATGTGCCTCGCTACTCACGGACGAAGTTAAGAACGAATGCGGCCTTGAGCGGATCGATCTGGCAAGCAAGAATAATCATCACAGCGCAAATTGACTAACACTCATTGTGGTTGCATGGGTGATACCAGCAAGGAATCAATACCCATGCCCCAACGTTAGTCCACTCTCCAGTGAACGCCCGCATGGTCAGAATGAGCCATACATATTGCATACGGGCCCACCAGCACCTTTATTCGGCCATCGAGCCCAGCTAGGTGAGGCGCCTTCAGGACACTCGGACGTGCGCGAGCGCCTACTAATGGACACTAGCCAATCACTGAGATCTGGTGTTCCCGAAACATAAACGGGCTCATCGGGGTAATACTGACCGGGCATTCGTGCTCAATTAAGACCATGCTCCGCATAGAGTTCTACCCATGAAAAAAATCACGGCTGCAACGGTTGAGTCGTATGGGCGACGTTTTGCCCTGGGAATTGGTTTCTTCTTTCTACTACTCTTGCCCGGGATCTTGATTGATGCCACCCTCGTTGGAGGGGCTTCCAGCGTTTTCCTTTTTGGTGCCCTTCCCGTCGCGGCAGCATTCTTTGGCGGCGCTCGCAAGCTATCGCTATTTGTTATTGCATTTATGACTATTGCGGGGACACTGGCTCGAGCACTTGATAGTGCCCCGCTCCCCTCTGCTCTGCTCGTGGGGCTGGTTGCATTGATAATCGGGCTCGCCGCGAGACGTGGACTGAGCAGCCCAATTCTTACGCTTGGAATTGTTCTGGGATTCCTCGTAATGAGTCCGCCAGAACTCACAAATAAGGATTCAAGCATCTTCTCCGGTATCCATCCAGTCCTTGCCACCGCAATATTGCTGGCAGCCGGTGGTTTCTGGGCCTTATTGGTGGGA
>CAMAVT010000179.1 GCA_945861775.1 Bifidobacterium breve | reverse complement strand
GCGTCTGCATCGATGACCGAAAGCATGGTCAAATCTGCCTGATCACCCAGAAGAGACAGCATCGACCCGTTTACGTTGCCCGAAGTGTCATGGATGAGTACTACCTGAGCTTTTGAAAAAGGGCCGGCGTGCACTTCAACGTGAAGATAGTTGTTCTCACCAGCATTTTTAAGGTTCACAACAATTGGATTTGAGTGAATCGACTCCTTGGGAATAGTTACCAGAACGGCGTGGGTTGCCTGTGCTCGAGCAATAGCGCTCGGTCGATCTGTCGGCATCCACGTTTGTGATAGTCGTGAGTCGCTGATTTCGACGTATTCGACAGTTACATCGTGTTCGCCGTTAAGACCAACGCTTCCCCAGTCCGCTGGCTGGAAAAAGTCTCTCAGTTTTCTGATTGGGGCAAAGCGCCATTCTTCTTCGCGACCAGCGGGTACGTCAAAATCTTCTATCGTGCGTGAAAAAACTCGAGGGGCTAAGTCTGTTGCAGGAGCGACGGTGGGAGCTCTCACCCAACAGCCCCTTCCATTTGCATCTCAATGAGGCGGTTTAGTTCAATTGCGTACTCCATGGGAAGTTCACGCGCAATTGGCTCAATAAAGCCACGAACGATCATTGCCATGGCTTCATCTTCACTCAGGCCACGAGTCATCAAATAAAACAACTGTTCTTCACTGACCTTGGAAACTGTGGCCTCGTGTCCCATCTGCACGTCGTCTTCACGCACATCGACATAGGGATACGTGTCAGAACGACTGATGTCATCAACCAATAGTGCGTCACATTTCACAGTGCTTTTGGAATGATGTGATCCCTCGAGTACTTGGACCAAACCGCGGTAACTTGTTCGGCCGCCGCCGCGGGCTACCGATTTACTAATAATTGACGATGACGTATGCGGAGCCGCATGAACCATCTTGGCCCCAGCGTCTTGGTGCTGACCCGGTCCAGCAAAAGCGATTGACAGTGTCTCGCCGCGAGCATGCTCCCCGGTCATTACGACTGCCGGGTACTTCATGGTCACCTTGCTTCCAAGGTTTCCATCGACCCATTCCATAGTTGCACCTTCATGGGCTATGGCCCGCTTGGTTACCAGGTTGTACACGTTCGTTGACCAGTTTTGAATTGTTGTGTATCGGCAACGACCACCTTTTTTAACGATGATCTCGACAACAGCTGAGTGCAATGAGTCACTTGAGTAGATAGGAGCAGTGCAACCCTCTACGTAATGCACGTATGCGCCTTCGTCGACAATTATGAGAGTGCGCTCAAACTGGCCCATGTTTTCCGTATTGATCCGGAAGTAGGCCTGCAGCGGAATATCAATGTGGACACCCTTGGGCACGTAAATGAACGATCCACCCGACCACACAGACGTGTTCAGGGCAGCGAACTTGTTGTCCCCCACCGGAATGACGGATCCAAAATATTCCTTGAATACGTCTTCGTGCTCGCGCAGAGCCGTATCAGTATCAAGGAACAAAACACCGAGCTCTTCTAGGTCCTCGCGGATCTTGTGGTAAACCACTTCCGACTCATATTGTGCAGCAACTCCCCCAACGAGGCGTTGTTTTTCAGCCTCCGGGATACCGAGACGGTCGTAAGTGTTCTTGATGTCGTCGGGGAGATCATTCCAATCGGTGGCCTGCTTCTCAGTTGAACGAACAAAATACTTGATTGTGTCGAAATGGATTCCGGTGAGATCAGAACCCCAATGCGGCATTGGCTTCTTCTCAAATAGCTTGAGACCTTTGAGTCTGAGGTCGAGCATCCACTGCGGCTCATTCTTTTTGGCAGAGATGTCACGGACAACGTCTTCATTGATGCCACGTCGGGCATTAGCACCCGCATCACTGGCATCACTCCAGCCATACTCGTAATTTCCGAGGGACTCAATCGTGGCGTCTTGCTCACTCTTGGCATTGGGGATCGTTGTACTCATGCTGATACCTCTCGACTTTCCCGCGGTTTGCGAGCTTGATGTTTTACCTGCGTTACCTGTCCGAAAACTTGATTAGGGATCAATGTCGTGCAAATGGGGTCACCCTGTGCCAATGTCGCAAGTCGAGTGACGTGCTGTCCCAAAGCTGCGCTGAATGCACTTGTTTCCTCTTCGCATAATTCGGGAAACTCACTCGCCGCTGCTACAACCGGGCAATGATGCTGGCATAGCTGACTTGAATGTGAGTTACTGGAGGCTGGTTCCAGTGTTGCCGCATACCCCTCGCTAACGAGTGCCTCAACAATTGATTCAATCGTGCCACCGGAAGTAATTCGAGCGGCTCGCTCGGCGGCAAATGCCCGAACGGCATCTCTGCCAAATGAACGATCAATGAAACGTAAACTTTCCAGAGCTAAATCGTCGTAGCTTTGGTCACAAGCACTACGACCTAGCGGAGTTAAGGAATATGTCCCGCTCGGCCTGCCCCGACCGCGGGTGGGAGCTGGGCCAAATGGTGTGCGTTCATGTGCCTCGACAAAACCAGCATCAAGGAGGGCGCTGAGTGAGCGGCGGGTTGCCTGAACAGATGTTCCTAACGTGTGCGAAACCTCAACCGCGGTCGCCGCTCCGACCTCCAAGAGGACACGGGCTACTCGCTCAGCAGCGCCACCAGGGAATTTCACAACACTATTGTTGCCTAATTCCCAAACTACGCAACCGCCGGGGGTTCCTAAGGGAAACCCTAGACTGCCCCCATGTCCCAAGTCCCCCATCAGACCGAGGTCTTGCCATGGGCCATAGCTTGTGAAAACCTGAGTCTTATCTACCCTGGTGGAGGTGGAATTTCGGAGATAAATCTTGATTTCGGTCCAGGAATCACCGCCATCGTTGGCAACAACGGAGCGGGGAAATCTACCTTGCTGGAGTCAATCGCCGGGCTGCGTACCGCGACCGGCGGCCGGATCTCCCTCTTTGGCCACAGCCCCAGCCATTGGCGGTCATCGGGCATTAATCAAGTTGGCGTCGCACTCCAGGATGGCCGCCCCTACCCCAGCGCGAAGCCGGCTGCGCTTCTGAAATTACTCGATCACCTGTATACGGATGGTCAGAACTCCGGCAGCCGACCAACCGTCGAATTTCTCGTTGAGGCATTTAGCCTTACCACCAAGACCCTCATCAAGAACCTTTCTGGTGGTGAGTTGCAGCGGCTCAAGTGCGCGGCGGCTCTGATTGCCGGCGCCCCAATACTGATTCTCGATGAACCAACAGCTGGCCTGGACCCCCAAGGCCGGCGCGATCTCTA
This sequence comes from Bifidobacterium breve, assembly GCA_945861775.1. Lineage (GTDB taxonomy): Bacteria > Actinomycetota > Actinomycetes > S36-B12 > S36-B12 > UBA4592. The sequence continues at coordinate 813 of CAMAVT010000179.1, read as the reverse complement.
CAACGTGCTGGCTCGCGTCGTCCCCCAACAAAGCACCCTTCTTGTGTCAACACACATTCTTGAGGATCTCGAGATCATGAACGGCCGAGTAGTTGCCCTCAAGTCTGGTGGCGTTGCCTATGACTCGAATGTGAGTTCAGCGTCTTCTGCGTTCTACATGACTTTCACAAGTCGCGCCAATATCGAACTTACGGGTTTGCGGAATGCACTTGCTGAAGGTGTCGTCATTTCGGAGAAGATAAATGGCCATTACTCAATCACTAGCAACGCACCAATTGATGCTGCGTTCATCACGACGGTCATGAATTTCTGCGCACAAATTGGTGCCGATGTCGCGCAAGTGAACGTCCGTGAACGTGGAGGAGTCTTGGCCGAAATTGAAGACCTACTCTTGGATGGGGGCGCCCAGTGATTTCACTTCGCCGCCTTGCTATTCAAACAAAATGGGAATTCCTTCTTAATGCACGTAACTCAGAACAAGCATTATTGCTCGTACTAATTCCTATTGTTATTCTGATCGTGCTGAACAAGACAAGCATAATTGGCGGGGAAAGTACTGCGGTGGCACTGGCGCTTGCCACGGTGCTTACCGTCTCCACTTTTGCTGCAGGTTTCACATCTCTCGCTATTGCAACTGCATTTGAACGTCGCAGCGAGACTTTAGTGTTTCTTGGTACAACTTCGCTGACGCGAGCGGAAGTGGTTCTCGCTAAGAGTTTGGGAAGTTTCCTGCTGGCGCTATTTGCAGGCCTATTTACCTTCATCGGCGCGCTTGTACTCGGCTGGTCCCCAACTCTTTTGACCCTATTAGTT
>CAMAVT010000178.1 GCA_945861775.1 Bifidobacterium breve | reverse complement strand
AGAGATATTTCCTGAAGTGGGTGTCTGGGTGCCATCGGGAGCGAGGAACCAAGATCCATCCACGAGTGAGTACGTACCCTCTGAATTGATTAAATCGGTCCACGATTCATTAGATTCCTGATTAAGCCACGCAATCTCACCGCGGTTATTACCCAGGGATGCAGCCCCAGTTCCCGTAACTTGGGAGTCGTTTGAATCAATCGTGATCAGCAAGACAGCGGTACCTCGGGAGAGTGTTGCCTCTATTGCACTGTCCAAAATATTTGCTGAAGGGCTGGCGCTGGGGGCGACGGGCGTTGAAGAATTCGCATTGGAAGTTGTGTTTGTTGAACAGCCGGCAAGCGCGAATATTGCAGAAATAGCTACGGTGACGACTACCGCGGTTGTTCGCATGTAACTAAAGTTACTCGAACCAATCAGGTTTCTTGATTCCCAGGGACTTCATGGTGCTCGGCCGCCACAATTTTCACCGTATTGACTGTCCCATCGAGGTGAAAAGCTCGGTGCACCACGACGAAAGATCCTGGGGAGAGTTTGGTTGACCAGATCCCCTCCGTGCGCTCGGTTTTCGAGATTCCACCCAACCGGGCAACGGTGTCTAAAATCGCGTCAAGGACCGGTCGGTGCGAGCATAAAACCGTGGGTGCCGGGTTGTTCATCGCCAATTCGATAGCGGGATCAAGATCCTCGGGGTTTTGTTCATATCCCCATTCACTGATGGCATCGACCAAAGTGGGAGTTGCAGATTGATGCTTGACGAATCTTTTTACTGTTTCTTGGCAGCGCCGCATGGGTGAGCTAATGACATGCTCTACCCCGAAGCCTTCGAGTACCTCAGTAATTATTTTTGACTGACGTCGGCCGCGCCCCGACAGGGGTCGATCACTGTCATCTTCGCCGGTGAAGTCTGAACGCTTCACGGCTTTCGCGTGTCGGAGAATTATCAGCGGTGACGTGGGGGGCAATGCGATTGCACGCTCGAGGAATTCCAAATCCTGCGCATACGTCAGATGCTGGGCCACCTGGTCGAAGGGAATCCACGCAATTTTATCGACTTCTTCATCGGGGGCAAAGCCAAGATCCTCGAGTACATGCGCGCGCCAGTAGTGAACTTCCTTTTTGCCCTGGGAAGTTTCGTACCGGTCAATACCAAGGTTGGGACCAAGCAGGGCTAGAAAACCGGTCTCCTCTTCACACTCCCGAATCGCGGTGAGGGCCAGCAACTCAGCGCCGTCAGCCTTGCCCTTAGGGAAAGACCAGTCGTCATAGCGTGGACGGTGGACGAGCAGCACTTCACCGTTGCGGATCAAGATAGTACCCGCGGCGGAAATTACCATGCTCATGGTTTTGACCCTATCGCCAACGCAATGCCTAATGCAAAAGATGCGGCAAGATTACTCGTTCCTGAAAGTGCGATTGCCCGCATGAGTTCACTGATATTTGTATCTTGGGCACGTTTATTCGTACATTTAAGTTTGCTGTCAATATTTAAACTTTTCTTTTTATAGATGTCCCTAAAATGGTGCGCAATGGTGAGCTGGTCACACGGGTCCGTTGGAATGCGGTCCCAAATACCATTTTCCTCATAAGCCGCGGGGGTCACCTCGGGTGCGCGGGCAAGGTTGATCAGGTCGCTGAACAGAAACAGGTAACGGTCACTGCGACGAGCGGCTTGCAGACTGGATTTAGCCGCTTCACTTTTGCTCGCAAAATACCGTTCGATTGCCATTTCGGCTTCGTGGCGATCGCGGGGGTCAGAAAGGGAATCGATTGCATCGTTAGCCTGTTCATTCTGTTGCGACAACTCTGCGCCAACACTCAACTCGCGGATCAACCAGGCGAGATCCTCCCGCAAAAACTCTTGTTCCTCCGTGTTGAGCCAGTTCCGCAGTGCAGTGAGCAAATCTTCGAGGTTCGTTAACTCCGCGGTGAGAGTCGTTGTTTCGTTAATGATTTTGCTGGTTAATTCAGCTTGGAAAATCCTGCGCACCTGCCGAGAAAGTGCCCACCGGATGAGATCACACGGCAGTTCCCCCTTACCTGGCTGAGGAAGTTGGGGAATATCCGGTTGCTTCTGCGCTGCTGGCCCAAAGGCACTAGCAGCTTTGCTGACTGAACTGGGCTGGGCGCCGGCATTGCTTAGAATCTCACCGATCACGAGGGCTTCTGGCATCGCAGCATCATTGATCAGCTCAATTTCGATCTCACGGAACTCATCAATAATGTGAGCGCCGCGGGACAGGGTGACCAAGTCGTCAACTAATTCAACGATGGCACCACGTGAATCGGCAAGAATTCGGGGTTTGCGCTCGGTGTGAACGCGCGCGATGGGAATAACTTCAGTTCCCTGCAAAATGACTGAGAGTAATTCAAGGAATTCAACCGGGGGAGTTGCACTCGCCCCGTCACGGTGAAGTTCGGTGCGCACACTGGCAGCGTTGGTCGGCTCCGTTTTAGGCATCGGGATCTTGAGGTGCCACCCGTCATCCCCACCCCCGGTGCGGTTGCGCATAGTGATTCCCCAACGTAACAAGGTTGCATCTGCCGTGTCCCAATAGGTGGCATCCATGTTTCGAACAGATTCGTTGGTCCAGGTACCCAGTGACTGCGGGAAACTTGGAAAATCAAAATGGAGAGGGACTCGGAGTTTGAACTCCGTCTCAACGTGCGAAGCGCTCGTAGGTGATTTCATGGCCTTGACATTGCCTGCGAGCAAGATCTAGGAAACTTCACCGGTGAGCACTCCCGACTCCAGTGCGCTAGAGCGCTTACTCTGGATAGCAATCAGCAGTTCTTGAACATCGGTGAGACGTGCACCTGATTCATCGAATAACCGTCGAATCCAACTTCCGTCAGCATTCAAATCCCATGCCGCACTACCTGGAGCAAATCCCAAGTTGAGTAAATCCTCTATCTCAGCAATGTGTTCAGGTTCCAGGATGCTCACCAAGGTCTCAACCCGTCGATCCAGATTACGGTGCATAAGGTCGGCCGAACCAATCCACACAGATCGGTTACCACCATTGGTAAAGGTGAAAACCCGGCTGTGTTCAAGGAAACGCCCCATTACGCTGACTACCCGGATCGTTTCGCTCAGGCCGGGCACGCCGGGGCGCAAGGCACAAATCCCACGAACCCAAATATCAATGGGCACACCCACAATCGATGCCCGGTACAACGAGTCAATGATCGCCTCGTCAACCAGTGAGTTGCACTTGAAACGAATACCTGACGGGCGACCTTCAAGGTGGTGTGAAATTTCTCGGTCAATGCGAGCGATCAAGCCGGTTCGAACGGAGTGCGGGGCCACAAGGAGACGGTTGTAATCGGTGTTCATTGAATAACCGGAGAGAACATTGAAAAGATTCGAGACGTCCTCGCCCACCTGCGGGTTGCTGGTCAGCAGACCGAAATCTTCGTAGAGGCGCGCCGTCTTTGGGTGATAATTTCCGGTACCTATATGGCAGTACCTGCGAAGTTGGTCACCGTCATTGCGGACCACCATGGACAACTTACTGTGGGTTTTTAATCCAACGAGTCCGTAGACAACGTGCACTCCAGCCTGTTCAAGTTTGCGTGCCCAATCAATATTATTTTGTTCGTCAAAGCGTGCCTTGATTTCGACAATTGCAAGTACTTGTTTACCTTCTTCTGCTGCAAGAATTAGCGCATCAACAATGGGTGAATCACCAGAAGTGCGGTACAGGGTTTGCTTGATGGCCAAAACGTGAGGGTCAACAGCAGCCTGTTCGAGAAAAAGTTGGACACTGGTTGAGAAGGAGTCATACGGGTGGTGCAGTAGGACGTCTTTTTCACGGACAATACTTAAAATGTCAGGAGCGCTGGAACTTTCGACATCAGAGAGGGCTCGCGAAGTTTTCGGAACAAACTTGCGTTGCCTGAGATCGTCGCGGTCAAGACTCACAATTGTCCACAGACCGGTTAAGTCCAAAGGTCCGGGAAGTCGGAATACTTCCAGATCTGTGACATCAAGCTCGCTCACCAGCAGGTCAAGGACATAGGGATCAATGTTTTCTTCGACTTCAAGGCGCACGGGGGGTCCAAAGCGTC
>CAMAVT010000177.1 GCA_945861775.1 Bifidobacterium breve | reverse complement strand
CGCGCACTACACAAGCAACTGCCCACCAGTTCGTTACTTACCTTTGTCGGCGACGGACATACCGCTTATCTGGGTGGGAACACATGCATTGATGAAACGGTGAATAACTACTTACTGACTGGTTTTGCACCAAAAACCAAAACTTGTTAAAGGTCTGATTCCTTGTCAGCCTCTTTCGCTGAATCAATTTCGGCCAAGAACGCCTCAACCTGTGCTGCAATTTGATCTGCACTCGGAATATCAGCATCGGCGATACCACCTGCACCGCCACTTAAGGCTTCAGCGATTTGATCGTATTGTCCTTCAAGGGCTTGAACTACCGCCGCAAATTCTTCATTACCGGAAAGCTGTTCGGTTATGTTTGCAAGTGACTTCTCCGCCAACTCGGTGAGTTCTCCTCGGGGAATCACAAGATCAGGACCAGCCATCAAGCCGTCCAGCAGCGCTAATGCACCTTGGGGGTAGTCGAACTGAACTAAGTAGTGAGGGACTTGAGCAGTTATGCCCATTGAATTCACACCGATGTTGCCCAAATGCAATTCCATGAGCGCACCGACATGACCCGGTACTTCAATCTCACCAATTACTGATCCCACACCAAAGAGCAGCTCTGGATTGTTGCCATGGACGGTGAGTCCTAACGGGCGGGTGTGCGGCATGGGCCACGGAATGGCGGAAACCCCAATCGCCAATTCAACTTTGTATTTTTTGACAACTAACTCAATCGCAGCGAGAAACCGATTCCACTGATAGTCAGGTTCAGGACCTGAGATGAGAAGAAAATGTTTTCCGTTCGCATCGAGCACGTCATGGACATTGATGCTAGGAAACTCAACCGATGAAAAATGGTCCACAACAAATTGCATTTTGGGGCGCCTGGCACGGTAGTCGATCAGTTCGTCTACATCAAAACTCGCGATGAGCGTATGTTCACAATTTTCTAAAATGTGCTCGGCGAGCTGTCGAACAGCACCTCCTGCATCAACGAAACCGCTAAAGGCGTGAATGAGGGCAGGCGGTTCCTCAAAAAGGACCTCATGATGAAAATTAATTAGTTCAACTGGATCGCGCACCGAAACACCTCCTCAATGGCCTCAAGTAAACCACGGTTTGCGCTGGGAAGATCACAGTCAATCCATCCGCTTCGCCATGGGCAGAAAACTTAGGCGTATTCGGCTTCCAAGCCCCGCGAGAATTCCGGTTGTCTATTCGGGAACTTGAGTCGCTTTTTTGACGGCTTTTTTCCTCGGAGTTGACTTTTTTGGGGCTGGGTTACTTTCCGCAGAGACGGTCACCGTAGGTGTCTGAACCGGCACAACTGCCGCTGGCCATGGATCGGCGCTCACTTCATTGGCCGCGATTACCTGTTGGCGTTTCCACCACAAAAATGCTCCAACGCCGGCACCGATAGTGACCAGTAATGCCAAAGTCTTCTTCATGGGGATAACCGTAACATCAAGTAGCCATAGCCCCATAGAAAATGAAGAACACTATTTTCCTGACTTCAGATATTTAGTGAAGGCCTCTTTGACCTCGGAACCGGAGAAAAATGATTCCTGTTCGGTATCGGACAACGTCACAGCGTATTCACACACTTTTACCCAGGCGAGACCGATTGCCCGGGTCAAGGCTGCCGCAACCGCGCCTGAAATAACAGACCCAGCAACGATCCCACCGGGAATGAACCGAAGCAGTTGGGTCGCTACATAACGACCAGCGTAGGTGGCGCCCCCCGTCAGAATCGCACTTCCGGCTATCGACAATGAGCGCGCACGTGAGCGTGGGAGGCCATAGATTGCCGTGATCCTGGCAATCATGGCAACTTGATTGGGTACGAGCAAAGCGGCATCGGCGATAGGGATCGGAACAGCACCAATCCCACTTGCCACCACGGTCGCTTGCTTAATGACCGCGGCGGCTGCGTCTTTTTTTCGCCTGCCATCAACACCTTGAGCGGCAGTTAACGCAGTTTGGGCCGCCAGTGGCACGACTTCGTAGGTGGCATCGAGTAGTTCTTGAAGTCCATACAGAACCGTATTACTAAATACATCCGGTAATGCGTTGGTCAAAAGTACTTTTCCGTCACCGAAGGTTGGTAATGCCAGGGACTCAATATATTTCGCGAATGCCATTGCATCAGGGTGAACCTCTAGGACTCCATCACGTTGAATCACAGGGACTTGCGACATGACGATTATCACGGGCAAACCTAACGCGGCAATACCAGCAACAAAGGACTGTTGGGCAGCTTCGAATCTTCGGTCCGACCAACGAACGAGATACCAAGCAGCATGAATTCGCTGATCCATCGGTCCCGTGTTCGACTTGCCGACAATGCGATCAAGTCCCGCGAGAATTGCATCTCCCGAAGTGCCAGTCTCAAATCCCTCTGAGTCGTATACGCCGAGATATCCATTTGGGTGGCGGTAATAGTTCAGCCCTTTTGTCACAGGCTCGCCGATTCCTGTGGAGGCAATCGCCTGAGTAAAGATCGCGTTGAGCAACGTTGATTTACCGCTGCCGGTTTTTCCAAAAATTGCCAAATTGAAACAGCCGAGGGAATCAAATGCCTTCTGTAACTCTTGGTCGAAAAGACTCGCAACAGCGGTCGAATCTAAAATTAACGGAGTTCGCTCCGCCCCGGTGGCCACCCAATTACCCTACCGCCTCGAGGGCCCGGGTTATGGTAGGTAAATGCCCAGCACAACAGCGCCCCGCCGACTACGTTCCTTCGCTGTTGTCGTTGTGATCTTCGGAGTTGTCGGTCTGGGCATTTTCACTTTGAGCAATCTAATACCCAGTTCGATAAGGGAAAATGTTCTGGGCGAACCGGTAACAATTCCGGCCGAGTACGCCGAGTTAATTAAAGACTCAGCCCAGCGTTGTCCTGCCATCTCCGAAGATTTATTTGCCGCCCAGATCCACGCCGAGAGCGGGTTCGATCCAGAGGCAGAAAGCCCTGCCGGTGCACAGGGAATAGCGCAATTTATGCCTTATACGTGGAAGCACTATGGCATAGATGGCGACGGTGACGGCGTAATCGATGTCTGGAATCCAGGAGATGCGATCCCTTCGGCGGCTCGCATGAATTGCATTAATCGCAGAGGTGTCAAGGACGTTGACGGACCCCGATTACACAATACTTTTGCCGCCTACAACGCTGGTATTGGATCGGTGTTGAAATACGGCGGTGTTCCCCCATTCCCTGAGACCGAAAGTTATGTTGAAAAGATATTCACCACCAGTGAAACGATTACTTGGCCGTGACCAAAACCTTTATTTAATCACCATAATTGACTGTAAGTTTTCAACAGCCAGTCGCCCATCCGGGGTCCACAACCTCCGAAGTTCACTCATGAATCCGCCCTGAACTGAACTGACCGAACTCTCGTGAAGCATTGGTGCGCGCTCTCCAGCGATTGGCTCAATGTCTTTGGGGTCAATGAGTAAATTTGCGCTGAAAGATACGGTCGCCACCGGGCGCATGGACTTCATGAGCGTGTAAGGCGAAGGCCACCAGGCATCAATCGTCGACAGTAACTGCGCCGCTGTCCAATGTGCACCAGCCTCTGTTCTTTGAGGGATATTGATCCAGCCGTACACCAGCGCTTCCGTCCCCATGGTTGGCAAAGGCGTGACCGGACGAAATTCCAGGTGCTGCGCAAAATCCGGGCCAAACGGCGGTCCGATCGGTGCAATCTCGACTTGGTCAAATGCCGGCACTTGCGGAAAGACAGCGGTCCCCCATGTCTCGGTTGGGGGCTCACATTCCAAATCCTTATCCTCACCCGTAACTACCTGTCCGAAAGCAACCGCCAGGTTCTCGCTCTCGCGGATAATGTCGATCTGCCACATTGACATCGCTGACCCTTGACGGATCAACCGGGTTATTACCCGATGCGTCTGCGGTAGCACCGGTTCTGGAATTTGAAGAGATATTGATCGCACTTCGCGTTTGACATCTTCATTGCGCACAACCGCATCCACCATGGCCTGAATGGGGAGCCCGCCCCAGGCACCACGGCCTTGGCCCCACGTATCGGGGACCTGCCAGGTGGACTCAAAAGTCAATTTCTCAGCCATTAGG
>CAMAVT010000176.1 GCA_945861775.1 Bifidobacterium breve | reverse complement strand
TGTGGGTGCACTCCTCCCGATCGGGGATGGCCGTAAGCCTGTGACCTGGACCCAACACTTACTCGATCAAGAAGACAAGCTTTCGCACATTCAAACCATGGATGCTTTCCCCCTAGTCCTCGAACACGTCGGCTACCCAACAGATGAAGAGCTACATGCTCGTCAAGGTGAAACGAGGGCAAGGCGGGGCATGGACCGTGATCAAGGTCGCATCACATCCACCAATTTACTACGCGATCCCTGAGCATAGGCTGCTCTCATGATCCGAAGTTATGATTCGCATTCCATTGAACTCACGCATCGTCCCCTCAAGGCAAAACTTGCAATTACCGAAGGGGTGACAAGTGCGGTCGCCGTAGTGGACACCGAGGGTGACATCGAAGTTGGTGTGTGGGAACACTCGGTGGGAGAGTCCACTGACACCGAGGTCGAAGAAGTATTCGTGGTGGTTTGGGGCAGGGGAACAGTGACCTGCGAGCAGGGAGGCGTGATCGATTTAGCCCCGGGAACAATTGGGATCCTTCCAGCGGGCTCGCGAACAACGTGGAAGATCACCGAAACAATGAGAAAAGTCTGGATCACACTTGCCTAGGTAATGGTTTATTTCTTGGAAGTAATCGAGACGTATTTGTCGGCCGCCCGTGACATACTCATGCTTGTTCGTGTAGTGAACTTTTATGGGTGAGGAGAACGCATGTCGTGGGTTGACGTTGGATTTATTGCCTTCGACACTGAGACAACGGGTGTTGATATTGCGCTCGATCGCATTGTGTCTGCTGCAGCTGTGGTGTATCGGGACAGAGTTGAGGTTTCCTCGCAAGAGTGGTTGATTAAAGTTGACGTTGACATTCCTGCGTCTGCAAGTGCGGTGCACGGGATCACCAATGAAATGAGTCAGTCCCAGGGCCAAGATCAATTCGCGGCCCTTGAATCAATACGCGAATTCCTCGTGGCATCGGATCTGCCTGTTGTTTGTTTTAATTCCTCATTTGATCGAGGGATCCTTGATGCGAATCTGGAGCGAGTTGGGTTGCAACCATTGGTGGGCGTTACTGATATCTGCCCCTATGTAATTGACAAGCAGATGGACAAATACGTCAAGGGCAAAGCACAGAGGCGCCTACAACCCACGGTTGCTCGCTACGGCCTTGAAATCTCTGAGGAAGACTGGCACGGGGCACTGGCTGACTCCCGGATCACGGGGCTGCTCCTACTGGCCCAGGCCCAGCGCTACTCGCAACAATTTAAAGGTGAAGTGGGTGAATTCGCCCAGGCTATCGGTGTCTGGCGCGAGGAGCAGGACGCATCATTTAAGGCCTGGCTGGCAACCCAGCCGCCTCTATCATCGTAATTGCCTCTTCATGAGCGATTATTGAGCGATTATTGAGCCAGAATCTCGTTATCTAGGGGGGATTTGGGGTTACCGGTGGGGTATGGGTATCCTTTGAGGTCGCTGTGAGTGTTGCAGCCTGGAGTCCTTGGAAGGCCTCCAGTACGGCCTGCCAACCGGTGGGTGCAGAAACCAAGTCCCTACGAGAAAGCAAGGTGGCGCCCCATGCGCACATATAGCCCGAAAGCCGGCGAGATTACTCGCACCTGGCACGTGATTGACGCCACCGACGTTGTTCTCGGACGGCTCGCAAGTCAGGTCGCGGTTCTCCTTCGCGGAAAGCACAAGCCAACATTTGCACCGCATATGGATGTCGGTGACTTCGTCATCGTTATCAATGCTGACAAAGTTGCACTCACCGGATCTAAGCGAGAGCAGAAGATCGCGTACCGCCACTCTGGTTACCCAGGTGGCCTCACTGCAACGACTTACTCTGAGCTCTTGGAGTCACATCCAACAAAGGCTGTTGAGAAGGCAGTTAAGGGAATGCTCCCTCACAACAAGCTCGGTCGCCAGCAGTTGACCAAGTTGAAAATCTATGTTGGTGACAATCACCCACACAGTGCCCAAGAACCCAAGCCATTCACCATTACCCAGGTCGCGCAGTAGCGCTAAGGAGAGATTTACGTGTCTGAAGTTGCTATTGACGTAGAAGAAGAAATCGAAGAAGTTCCCTCGGAGTACACCAGCGAAAGCGCTAAGCCGGTAATCAATCGCGATGTTGTGATTGCACCGGGTGCTGCAACAGGTCGCCGCAAGCAGGCTGTTGCTCGTGTTCGCATTGTCCCCGGAACGGGCCAGTTCAAGATCAATGGTCGCGACCTCGCTTCCTATTTCCCGAACAAGGTTCACCAACAAATCGTGAACGAGCCATTTGTCTCCCTTGGCGCACCTGGCCAATTCGACGTAATTGCTCGACTTCACGGTGGTGGCACCAGCGGCCAAGCCGGCGCACTTCGTTTGGGCATTGCCCGTTCGCTCAATGGAATTGATACGGAAGGTAACCGCGCTATTTTGAAGAAGGCCGGTTTCCTCACCCGTGACCCACGGGCCAAGGAGCGCAAGAAGTACGGTCTGAAGAAGGCTCGTAAGGCCTCGCAGTACAGCAAGCGCTAATCGAAGTGGTTTGCGCCACGTTGTGGGGCTAATTACATGGGGCTTTTTGGAACCGATGGAGTTCGCGGTTTAGCGAATAGGGATCTCACGGCCGAATTGGCTTTGGATCTTTCTGTTGCTGCAGCACACGTGTTGGCAGATTCAGGAGAGTTCGCCGGTCATCGCCCTCGAGCAATTGTTGGTCGTGACACGCGTGCTTCAGGGGAATTCCTTGAAGCCGCGGTTGTCGCGGGCCTTGCCAGCGCCGGAGTAGACGTAACCCTTGTTGGAGCACTTCCCACCCCTGCGGTCGCCTACTTAGTTGCTTTACTTGAAGCTGACCTTGGTGTCATGCTCTCCGCCTCGCATAACCCCATGCCGGACAACGGCATTAAGTTCTTTGCGCGAGGTGGCGTCAAACTCGATGACGCTTTGGAAGTTGCAATTGAAAACCGGATGCGTGAGCCGTGGGAGCGACCTGTTGGTGGGGATGTAGGTCGTGTGGTCAATGACACGGGAGCTGCTGAGTTGTTTGTTTCCCATTTATTGTCCACACTCGCCTCTGAAACACCACTCACCGGTCTAAAAGTTGTTGTTGACTGCGCGAATGGTTCAGCAAGTGTTGTGGGGCCAGAAGCATTGCGTCGTGCCGGCGCTGAAGTAATTGCCATTCATGCTGCACCCAACGGCCTGAACATCAATGATGGTTGTGGGAGCACCCACCTTGAAGACCTTCGGGCTGCTGTTGTTGAGCACGCTGCTGACGCTGGAATTGCTTTCGACGGGGATGCGGATCGGTGCCTGGCAATCGATGCATTGGGTAATGACGTTGACGGTGACCACATTCTGGGAATCCTTGCAATATCAATGGCTTCTTCTGGAACTTTGATTGACGACACAGTGGTTTCAACTGTAATGGCCAACCTTGGTTTCAACCAGGCAATGGAAGCAGCGGGAATAACGGTGATTTCAACAGCGGTTGGTGACCGGTACGTTCTGGAATCAATGCGCGAGCATGGTTATGTTCTTGGTGGTGAACAAAGCGGGCATGTCGTCATGAGTGAATTTGGAACGACCGGTGACGGTGTTTTGACCGCCTTACATTTACTGGCACGCGTTGGTGGGAGTGGAAAGACTCTGGCTGAGCTCGCTGGCGTCGTTACCAAGTTGCCACAGGTGCTCATCAACGTTGGTGGCGTGGATCGCAATGCACTTGGCTCAAATGAGCGGGTCAGCGCTGAACTTGAACTCCTTGAGTCGTCGCTTCAGGGCAGTGGTCGCATTCTCCTTCGGTCATCGGGTACGGAGCCGGTTATTCGGGTCATGGTTGAGGCAGGGAGTCAGGATCGGGCCCAACAGGTTGCTGAGCAGTTGGCGGATGTCATCACGGCTGAACTCTCCTTGGATTAATCCGCCGCAACGCCACGGCTCTCGGTAACGTCAGTCATGATTGGCTGCGGCGGTAGGATCATGCAGTGTGCGGAATCGTTGGATACGTCGGTGAGAAGCAGGCCCTCGAAATAATCGTCGAGGGGCTTCGCCGAATGGAGTATCGCGGATATGACTCATCGGGAATTGCAGTAATCGCTGACGGCAAGCTTGAAGTGCGTA
>CAMAVT010000175.1 GCA_945861775.1 Bifidobacterium breve | reverse complement strand
CTCTGTTGTACAAGCTGGTGCAACTGGTGTCTCAGTGATCAATACGTTACTGGGAATGGTGATCGACACGAATTCCATGCGACCTGCTTTGGCCGGCGTTACAGGTGGGCTTTCCGGCCCCGCAATTAGGCCGGTCGCGGGTCGGTGTATTTGGCAGATCCGAAATGCGCTCCCGGATTTACCCATTATCGGAATGGGTGGGGTGCGCACCGGGCATGACGCCCTTGAGATGGTCCTGGCTGGAGCAAACGCAGTGTCTGTTGGTACGTCGATTTTTAATGATCCATCGGCACCAATGCGGATTCAAAACGAATTGGAACAGGAATTGCGTAGTCGTGGTTTTAGCAGATTTTCGCAGGCCGTCTCATATGCGCATCGCGACGTTGACCACAAGTTGCAGATTGATGCATCAACTGATGTGGCAGATCACACTGATGAGGACTGGGACTTCATCTCCGAGTAGTTGGTTCAGGAAAGAAGGCTCTTAATGGGAACCGCCCCAATTGCAATTGCACTTGACTCGCGCGAGATCGAGGATTTGCGTGAATGGATAGCGCAGACTCGCGAGATTGTTTCCACGCTAAAAATTGGATTGGAAACTTTTTATCGCATCGGTGCTGACGCGATTGACCTTGTGCGCGAAAGCGGATGTGATTTATTTCTTGACGTGAAGCTACATGACATCCCGAATACGGTCGCCGGCGCTGCTTCGGCGCTCGCCCGCTATTCACCGAAATATCTGACAGTTCATGCATCGGGTGGATCGGAAATGGTGAGAGCCGCATGTGCGGCACTTCCCGAGACCTACATAACGGCGGTGACGGTGCTGACGAGTCTTGATGATCAAGTCCTGCGCGAAGTTGGGATTTGTACGCCTGCGCAGGATACTGTTTTGCGCCAGGCTGCATCAGCCGTTGAAGCCGGAGCAAGGGCAATAGTGTGTTCACCACATGAGGTGTCCCGGGTCCGATCTGAGGTTGGTGTCGACATTGTGTTAATCACTCCCGGCGTGCGTCCGGCCGGCGCGGCGCCCGATGATCAAAAAAGGGTAATGACGCCGGTAGAGGCACTAGCGGCGGGGGCAGACCTGCTTGTGATCGGTCGTCCCATAACCGGTGCGGTGAATATTAATTCAGCGGCTCTGGCAATCGCCCAGGAAATTGACCGATCGTGAAAGGATCAACTGAGGAATCGCAATTGATTGCCCCGTTGATCGTGGTATCGGGTCCTTCCGGGGTTGGCAAAAGCACCGTGGTTGCCCGTGCGCTTGAGTTGAACCCGAAGCTATGGCTGTCTGTGTCAGCCACAACTCGTGTACCTCGAGTGGGGGAAGTTCATGGCGTTTCGTACTCATTCGTCTCGGATACGCAATTTTCTCAAATGGTTGAATCTGGCCAGATGCTTGAGTGGGCGCAATATGCCGGGAATCGTTATGGAACTCCAAGTGAGCCGGTTCAGGCCAAACGTGAAGCCGGTGTGCCGGTAATTTTGGAGATTGAAGTGAAGGGTGCCCGCCAAGTTCGGGAGCAGGCACCGGATGCAATTCTGGTCTTTATTGCCCCTCCGAGTGTGGCCGAATTGGATGCCCGATTGCGTAAAAGGGGAACCGAAGACGAAGTGGCGCTTGCAGCCCGGCTAGAGATCGCCCACGAAGAACTGGCGGCAATATCAGAGTTCGACCACGTTCTGGTCAATGCCGATGTCAGCCTCACCGCCACCGCCTTGCTAGAGTTCTGCTCTGACCCCCGAAATGAGGATTCATGAACGCACGCCCTGAAGGCATCACCCATCCCTCCATTGACGACCTCCTGACCAAGACCGACTCGAAGTTCTCCCTGGTCAGTTATGCCGCCAAGCGAGCACGTCAGATCAATGCTTACTACGCCCAATTGGGTGAAGGACTCCTCGAATACATTGGGCCACTGGTTGAGACCCAGGCTCAAGAGAAGCCACTTTCGATTTCGCTGCGCGAGATTGACGCGGGTCTATTGACCTCTGCGCGCACATTCCCTGAATCACAGATTGCATCCGGTGGAACCGATAACGGTCTCACGGCTGCAAGCGTCGAGGTTGAGAAGGACTAACTTGCCTCGGGTAATCCTGGGCGTATGCGGGGGAATAGCCGCATACAAATCCGTTGAACTTTTACGCCTGCTTACTCAAGCCGGATATGACGTGAACGTCGTACCAACTCACAATGCGCTTCGCTTTGTTGGCATTCCAACTTTTGAGGCACTTTCGGGAAATCCGGTCAATACCAGCCTTTGGGATGGCGGGGGGAATGTACCTCACGTTGATCAAGGATTGTCAGCAGACTTAATTGTGATCGCACCGGCAACCGCGGACTTTATGGCACGGTCAACGCGTGGAATTGCCAGTGATCTGCTGTCGAATATCTTGTTAACCGCAACAGCTCCTGTGGTTTTGGCTCCTGCTATGCATACACAGATGTGGGAGCACCCGGCAACTCGGGCCAATGTGGATCTTTTACGCAAACGCGGTTACATAATTTTGGACCCAGATACCGGTCCGCTCACCGGGTCCGACGTTGGAAGTGGTCGACTGCCGGCTCCGAAACAGATTTTTGATGCCATCGAAGCACAGCTCCACGCCAACACCGGAGCCCTTTTAGGTCGGCACATCGTGATTAGCGCCGGAGGTACCCAAGAGGATTGGGATCCTGTTCGCTTCATTGGAAATCGAAGTAGCGGTAAGCAGGGAGTCGCTTTGGCTAGAGCAGCACTGGCTGCTGGAGCTCGAGTGACTCTTGTCGCCGGGCATATGGACATTGATCCACCTGCCGGTGTTGACGTTGTTAAGGCTCTCAGCGGAGAGCAGATGCACAAGGCTCTTGTGGGCCTCATGGGTGAGCAGCCTGATTGTGTAATCATGGCCGCAGCCGTTGCCGATTTTCGGCCGGCCGAACAATCAGCGATAAAAATTAAAAAAGCACAGGGTGTCCAGAGCCTTGGGCTTGAACAAACTACCGACATTTTGGCCGATATTTGTGCTCAACGAGGCACTGGAGTGTCACCGCTTATTTTTGGATTTGCGGCAGAAACCACGGAAAACCGTGAGGAGTTGGTCAAACTCGCACAAGGGAAACTTACGGCCAAGGGCGCAGACGCAATTATTGTGAATAACGTCAGCGGTGGGCAAATATTTGGCTCCGACAATACTGAAGTCTTATTGGTCGAAGCCGACAACGTCACCGGACCAGTTCGGGGGTCAAAACTAAATGTCGCCCACGCCGTGGTTCATCGACTTTCGCAACTACTTGGACCATTAGACTCTAGTGCTCCCATGAGCAAAAATTAGTTTGTTTACAACATTCAAATTCATTCCTGGAAAAGCGAAGAAGGAGAGTCACATGGCTCATCGTCTATTTACCTCTGAGTCGGTCACCGAAGGTCATCCAGACAAGATGGCTGATCAAATCAGCGATGCCATCCTCGATGATCTACTGCGACAGGATCCAGCCAGCCGCGTCGCGGTTGAGACCATGCTGACGACAGGCCAAGTCCACGTTGCGGGTGAAGTGACAACAGAAGGCTTCGCCGACGTCATGGCTCTCGTTCGAGAGACTGTTCTGGAAATCGGCTACGACAGCTCCGAAAAAGGCTTCGACGGTGGTTCATGCGGGATATCGGTGTCTATCGGTCAACAATCACCTGATATTTCCCAGGGCGTGAACGACGCAATTGAAGAGCGCGAGGGTGGAAGCGTTGATCCGCTGGACCGCCAGGGAGCGGGTGATCAGGGCTTGATGTTCGGGTACGCGTGCACCGATACCCCCGAGCTCATGCCCCTTCCAATCTCGCTGGCGCACAAACTGGCCCAACAACTTTCGGCTGTCCGAAAGTCCGGAGAGATGGCCTACCTACGTCCTGATGGAAAAACTCAGGTCACTATAGCCTACGACGAAAATGATCAACCATTGCACATTGAAACAATCGTGGTGAGTAGCCAACACGCACAAGGCATTGATCTTGACGGCCAGCTGGCTCCAGAAATGAAAAAATATGTTGTTGATCCTATTTTGGAACACATCGATTTGGACTCATCAAATGTTCGCCTTCTCGTGAATCCAACGGGTAAGTTCGTTGTTGGGGGGCCAATGGGTGATGCTGGGCTTACCGGTCGCAAAATCATCGTTGACACCTACGGTGGCATGGCTCGACATGGTGGTGGTGCTTTCTCCGGTAAAGATCCATCAAAGGTTGACCGA
>CAMAVT010000174.1 GCA_945861775.1 Bifidobacterium breve | reverse complement strand
GTTTCACCACGTTCTCAGGAAACAGCAATACTTCCGGAGCACCTAAGAGTTTCGATGCCCTAAGCTATACGGTGTCGAACTCGATCTTTGATGAGAGCGCGCTTGCGCTTTCGGGAGCCACAGGCAGTTTGGCAACTTTTTCGTTCTTCACCAGTTCGAGTGCACTGGCAAACAACACCGGCACTGGATTGATCTTCGGGACCACGGCGTCATTGAATCTGGGCCCTCTGACGATTGACAATGGTGGACCAACTGCGACGATGTTGCCGGGTGCGTGTAGTCCGGTGATTGGCGCCGCGGATCCGGATTCAAGGATCCCGACGGTTGATCAGCGTGGTGTTACTCGGACGAGCCCTTCGACCATGGGCGCAGTGCATGTGGCTTTTACTCCAACTCCGACCCCAACTCCGACCCCGGATCCTGATCCAGTTCCAACTGAGACACCATCACCAACTCCAACGTCTACTCCGACGACCTCGGTGGTCCCTGTTGTCGTTCCGGTGGTGAGCATTACTGAGGTTCTTCCAACACTTGTTTTACCACCTGCCGGTGTGGTGTTGCTTACTGGTGCTGCGCGTGCGAATGCTCAGGTTGTTGAGGTGAGAGAACCGGTGTCAGTGACACTTGCTAACGCTCCGCAGGTAAGCGTTCCTGCCGGTGCGGCTGTTGCCCCTGTTGTCAGCGGTCTGCCGGCGAACACATCAGTTGTTGTGAGCATTCGTGCGATCTCGGGAAGTCGGCCGCAAAGTGTGCTCTCGCTACTTCGCGCGAAATCACCTTTCGTGCCGATGGGTACGATTCAAAGCACCGCTGCTGGCCGGGTGAAAGTACCTGCGTTTAAGGCTCGCCGAGCCGGTGTTTACCTGATCCGACTGAGCACACCTGCGGGCAAGTCCCAATACCTGAAGGTGAAGGTCACAGCGAGAAAGAGCACTAAGCCGTAGGTTCAGCATCCACACGTGATGTCAACGAGTCATCTCATCCACAGTCCTGGCTGAGCCCTTCCTAATCCCGGTGAACTCCAGCACCTTGGGCTAATCGAAGAACAGCTTCGAGAGATTAGTTCGAGGATGAAGGAGAGCACGATGAACGACATAACATTGGAAGTTGTAGGAAACGTGGTCAATGACGTTGAATTACGCTTTACGGCCTCTGGTGAAGCGGTAGCTTCATTTCGGGTTGCCAGTACCACTCGACGCTTTGATCGGGCTAATGAGCGGTGGATTGATGGGGATACTCACTACTTCACAGTCAGTTGCTGGAGACAAATGGCGCACAACGTGGCATCGAGTTTGGTGAAGGGAATGCCGGTGGTTGTGACGGGTCGCATGCGTAGCCGTGAGCACGAGAAGGTGTGCGGGGATCACACCCACATGATGCGTTATGTGGATATTGAGGCCATTGCTGTTGGGGCTGATCTGGCACGCGGAACATCGG
Organism: Bifidobacterium breve; assembly: GCA_945861775.1. Lineage (GTDB taxonomy): Bacteria > Actinomycetota > Actinomycetes > S36-B12 > S36-B12 > UBA4592. The sequence goes on along the minus strand of CAMAVT010000174.1, from coordinate 2,818 downwards.
TTTTCACTAAGACGCGTAAGGACTCGGTGGTGGAAAGTGAGCGGCGCATGTTGGCTGATGCATTAGGACAAGACACCGTCGATTATCTCGATCGAATCGGGGTTGAGGGCGATGAAGATGAAAACGTGATTGAAAGCATCGACATCGAAACCGGAGAAATTCTGGGCGTTGGGTGATGCAGCCGGGGCATCGGGGCCACACTAGGCTTCGATGCCATGGCCGAGTTCATTTATACCCTGCAAAAAGCACGTAAAGCGCACGGCGACAAAGTCGTCCTAGACAACGTAACGCTGTCATTCCTGCCCGGTGCAAAAATTGGTGTTGTTGGTCCCAATGGTTCGGGTAAATCAAGTCTTTTAAAGATCATGGCGGGCCTCGATGAAGTCTCCAATGGAGAGGCAAAACTCCATGAAGGCTTTACCGTCGGGATCCTCATGCAGGAGCCAAATCTTGATGAGAGCAAGTCAGTTTTAGAGAACGTCCAGGAGGGTGTCGCTGAGACCAAAGGCATGGTTGATCGGTTCAACCAAATTTCCGTTGAACTCGCGGAACCTGACGCCGATTACGACGTTTTGTTAGCTGAGATGGGCAAGTTGCAAGAAGAGATTGACCACCGCAATGCTTGGGATCTGGACAATCAACTTGAGCAGGCAATGGATGCACTGCGTTGTCCGCCAGCAGATTCTGACATCACGGTTCTCTCCGGTGGTGAGCGACGAAGGGTTGCCCTCTGTAAGTTGCTGTTGCAGCAACCAGATCTGCTCCTCCTTGATGAACCAACCAACCACCTTGATGCCGAGAGTGTTCAGTGGCTTGAACAACACTTAGAAAAATACCCCGGGACTGTCATTGCGATTACCCACGATAGGTACTTCCTCGACAACGTTGCCCAGTGGATCTTGGAACTTGATCGCGGTCGCGCCTACCCGTATGAAGGAAATTACTCGACCTACCTGGAAACAAAGTCTGCTCGGCTCAAGGTTGAGGGCCAGAAAGACATGAAGCTGCAGAAGCGGCTGACCGACGAACTCGAGTGGGTGCGATCAAATGCGAAGGCGCGTCAAACAAAGTCACGTTCCCGCTTGGATCGCTACGAGGAAATGGCCGCCGAGGCTGAGAAGACCCGCAAGTTCGACATGGAAGAGATTCAAATCCCACCAGGCCCACGGCTCGGGTCAGTTGTGGTGGAAACAACCGGTCTGACCAAGGGTTTCGACGATCGCATGTTGATTGACAATCTTTCCTTCACATTGCCGCGAAACGGGATTGTCGGTGTGATTGGTCCTAACGGTGTTGGTAAAACAACCTTGTTCAACATGATTGTTGCGGCAGCCGAGGGTGATACGTCGAATAAAGACGCACTACCCACATCTGGCGACCTCAAAGTCGGTGAGACTGTGAAATTGTCCTATGTGGATCAGAGTCGCTCCGGTCTTGACCCAACGAAGAACGTGTGGGAGGTCGTCTCAGACGGTCTGGATTGGATCAAGGTAGGAAACGTTGAGATGCCTTCACGTGCTTATGTCTCTGTGTTTGGTTTTAAAGGCCCAGATCAGCAAAAACAAGCGAAGGTCCTCTCAGGTGGAGAAAGAAACCGGTTGAATCTAGCCCTGACTCTCAAAATGGGTGGAAACCTGCTACTTCTTGACGAACCAACGAACGACCTCGACGTTGAAACTCTTGGTTCACTGGAAAAAGCACTACTTGAGTTCCCCGGTTGCGCGGTGATCACATCCCATGATCGCTGGTTCCTGGACCGAATCGCAACACACATATTGGCGTATGAAGGTGATTCGCAGTGGTTCTGGTACGAAGGCAACTTCGAAGGGTACGAAAAAAATAAGGTTGAGCGTTTGGGTGAAGAAGCAGCCAGACCGACCCGTGCCACCTACCGCAAACTCACGCGCGACTAAGACCGATCATGACCGTTCTCATAACGCAGGTTCATTCTCGCTACAGCGATCTTGATCCCCAGGGGCACGTGAACAATGTTGTTTTCCTTGACTATCTTCAGGAAGCTCGAATTCGTGTATTCACACAGATAAATTACGCTGAAATTATGCAAGTAAAACAAGTAATGGTTCATCAATCAATTGATTTCCGGCATCCAATTTTCTATTCGACCCAGCCTTTGACGATTGAAACGTGGGTGAGTTCAGTGGGCAACACCTCCTACCGGATGAAGTACCGAATTCTGAGTGAAGCCGGAGAGCTTGCCGCAGAAGCCGAAAGTGTCATGGTGTGCTTTGATAAAGACAAGGCAATTCCCATCCCCGACACATTACGCAGTGCTCTGCAGAGCATTCTTGAAGTGGAGTAACACGTGCAGGTAACACTTGGTTCAACGGAACTGCGCACCCTGATCTCGATTCTTGAAAAAGAAATTGAGTGGAATTCCAATATTGCTGTTCGGGTAGTTACTTCGCCGAGCGCGGTTGCTTTTTACGCAGCTATTCCACTGAACCTGCACGCATTCATTGCTATGCCCGCAAAAATTGGTGCGGGGGCGCCATGTGACGTCATTACCGGGGGGCGTGATGTTGTCACGTTGCTCTCCAATTCTTCGGGGTTAATTGATCTTGACTCTCTTGAACCCGTTGCGGGTGTTGAGGGAGCATCCCTCTCGGATCTACCTCCTTCAACTGGCTGGCAGATACCCATTAATGCAGTTGCAAGTGATGTGATCCCAATCATCAATGAAGCAGTGAGTGAATTTGATCGCCGCAGTGTTGGACTTGGTGAGCGGGGTAAAGCTGATCTCGCTGAGGAGATTTGGAACCGTCCGGGTTGGGGTGGACTTCCCGTCAAGGTTCTCTAC
>CAMAVT010000173.1 GCA_945861775.1 Bifidobacterium breve | reverse complement strand
CGACCCGGCTGAAGTCGAAGCGTGGAAAACTCGCGATGCCATTAACCTCATCGAAGCAATCGGTGTCGAGCGCGGTTTGGTGAGTGCCGAGGAGTTCGCAGATATTTGGGCGCAGACCGAAGCTGACATCGATGACGGTATCGAGTTTGCGCGTACGAGCCCGGATCCTGACCCGGCAGACATTCTCGACGACGTATACACCGCTTAAAAAATAGACACATCAACCTAAGCCCATAATGCATACCCGATGAAATCCCGGAGGGACTCACAGTGACAACGCGTGAACTTACTTACGTCAAGGCTTTCAACGAAGGTATGCACCAAGTTATGGCCGAAGACCCCGACGTTTTTCTCATCGGTGAAGATGTTGCGGGCTACGGCGGGGTATTCCACATGTTTGACGGGCTCCTGACCGAGTTTGGTGCAACCCGCGTTGTTGACACACCCATTGCCGAGCAGGCGATTATCGGTCTTGGAGTCGGTGCGGCGGCGCGAGGGCTACGCCCAGTTTGTGACCTCATGTTTATGGACTTTGTTGGCGTTGCCATGGACCAGATTTTCAATCAAGCTGCAAAAATGAAATACATGTTCGGCGGCAACGTTTCTGTGCCACTGACCATCACTACCGCAGGTGGCGCGGGAATGTCGGCAGCTGCCCAGCACAGCCAAAGCCTTGAAGCTTGGCTCGCGCACATTCCCGGTCTTAAGGTCGCGATGCCCGCCAGCCCTTACGACGCTAAAGGATTAATCGTGGGTGCCATCCGCGACGACAACCCCACCATCGTGGTTCTCAACAAGAAAATGCTCGGAGTCAAGGGACCTGTGCCCGAAGAGTTGTACTCAATCCCATTTGGCGTGGCCAATGTTGTGCGCGAAGGAAGCAGCGCAACAATCGTAGCCATCGGAAGAATGGTTGTTGAGGCAGAAAAGGCCGCAGACAATTTAGAAAAAGACGGTATATCTGTTGAAATCATTGATCCCCGAACCGTTCAGCCACTCGACATCGGCACCATCATCACATCGGTGAAAAAAACGCACCGGGTTCTCGTTGTTCATGAAGCCGTTGAGTTCGGTGGAATTGGTGCCGAGATTTCATCGCAGATTCAAGAATCGGCATTTGATTACCTTGATGCACCGGTGACCCGCCTCGCGGCCCCGTTTGCACCTGTTCCATTCGCTCCAATTTTGGAGAATGCTTACGTACCTGATGCTCCACGCATTGAAGCCGCCGTGCGCCGACTCCTTGAACGGAAGTAACACATGGCTATTGAAATCCTCCTTCCCAAACTTGGTCTAACCATGGAAGAGGGAACCGTCGAAGAATGGCTCGTTGTTGACGGCGCCGTGATCACTGTTGGCATGCCATTGCTTCGGTTAGCAACGGACAAGATCGATGTTGACGTAGAGGCAGAAGCCGACGGAATCTTGGCCCGTGCCGTACCTGATGGAGCGACTTTAGAACCTGGCTCGGTGCTCGGTTGGCTACTCGAGAGTGGGGAATCGGCGCCCAACGGAGTTGCGCCCAGTGCACCCGCTTCGGACTCACCCCAGGGCGACGCGGTTGTCATCACAACAATGCCGGCCAGTAACAATAATGATGTTTCGCAGTCCGGGGGACGCGCATTTGTCAGTCCAAACGCTCGCCGGGTTGCTCAGGAAATGCAGGTGGACCTCGCACGTGTTTCGGGTACGGGACCCGGTGGACGGATTGTGTCGGAAGACGTTGTTGAGGCAGCATCCATTATCGATCCCGATGCTGGTAGCAGTCGTCCCGGCAAGGTCATCTCTCCCTTAGCCCGACGCGATGCCCGTGATGCAGGAATTGATCCTGCCGGGATTTCTACTGACGACGGCGTTGTCCGTCGCAGTGATGTGCGTGGCGCCGCCGCCTCGACACCACAGAACAATGCGTCTGCAGCGCTAGCCACAACTCCTGCTCACCAACAGGGAGGTGCTGTTGCACACTCGGAAACAACTTCAATAATCCCGATGAAAGGGATGCGCGGAACAATCGCTGCTCGGATGCTGCAGAGCCTTACCGAAATGGCGCAGCTCACCCACGGATTTGAAGTATCAATGGACGCCGTGGTGCAACTTCGCGCTGAAATGAAGGATCAGTACGTCGCCCTTGGCGTTGCGGTCCCTAGTCTTAACGATTTTGTTGTCCGGGCTGCAGCACTTGCTCTGCGTCAGCACCCGATTCTTAACGCAACAATTATTGACAAAGAGATCCACCTCCTTGGTCGGATCCACATGGGTCTCGCGGTCGCTGTTCCTGGCGGACTCATGGTCCCGGTGATCCATGATGCTGATCAACTCTCACTTCCCGAATTGGCTCGGGCAACGCGCGATGTTGCAGATCGTTGTCGTACCGGATCAATTAGCCTGGACGAACTTGAGGGTGCAACTTTTGCCGTTACTTCCCTTGGTACGTACGGCGTGGACTTTTTCACACCTGTTATTAATCCGGGTAACGTCGGTATCCTCGGTGTTGGCCGACTGCGCGACTCTGGCAAGTGGGAGGGCGAAACATTTGTCCGCACACAGGTACTCACTCTTAGCCTGACATTTGATCACCGCGCTGTTGACGGTGCCCCTGCAGCCGAGTACCTCCAAACAATTGCCCAACTGCTGGCGCGACCACTCGTTTTGGTTTCGTAGATCCACATGCCTGTCATATATCTCCTACGGCATGGGCAAGCTAGTTACGGCATGGAAGATTACGACGTCCTGTCAGAACTTGGCCGCCGACAGGCTGATATTGCCGGGCAAGAGTTGGCGCGTCGAGGCGTTCGTTCGCCAGTCGTAGTGAGTGGAAGTTTGATCAGACAGATTGACACCGCTGACATTGCAGGGAAAGCCATGAACGTGAGTCCAACAGGCATCGATTCTCGTTTTAACGAATTTGATGCACATGCGGCAGTGAAAACCCACCTGGGTGACAGCGCGGCAATTCAAGGAATGCCATCAAAGGAGTTTCAGGAGCATCTCGACGTGGTTATGACCGAATGGATGGATAGTGGAAACAGTCAGTGGCAAGAGTTCTCCGACGGAGCATTTGCAGCACTCACCGAGGTTGCCGAGAGATTGCCGAGCGGGTCTGATGCAATCGTCGCCACCTCAGGGGGAGTGATAGCCGTATTGGCCGGTCAACTTTTGGGCGCCGACACCCAAGGTGTGATCTCGATGAACAGGGTGAGTGTCAACGCGTCAATCACCACCGTTGTCGCGGGTTCTCGAGGATTGTCACTTGTCTCGTTCAACGATCATGCGCACGTAATGGGAGACCGAAGCCTGCTGACTAATCGCTGAACTAATTTACGCGTTCTGCAATTAGTTGATGTAACGAATTACGTCAGAGCCATCCCAGCCTTCGGCGAGGGCCGCGACCTTGTCGTAGAAACCGCGCAAGTGAACGTTGCCAACATAGAGTTCAAGAACCCCACCAAGTAGGTGGCGAGCATCATGGAAATTAACTTCCATGCCAGAAGACGAAGTGAGTGACATCGTGAGGGGCATTCCCTGACTGACCAGCGCAGCGCTGGCGGCATCGAGATCGTCAACGAAGCATGCATAGTGATTGACCTGACCGGGCTGCTCATGGCAAAGGACTTCACGCATGCTGGCCGGTTCGCATTCGTGGAGTTGGATGATCTCGAGCATTACCGGACCCCATTGTCCGAATGCCGCGCTGTGGTCGTAGATAGCGGGCTCACCGTTGTGGGTTGCGTTCACAGGTAAATGGCTGCGAACGAGGAAGGGTCCGGCGCCCACTTTTTGGGCCCACTCATGGCACGCTGCTTCGAGGTCATCTACTCGGTAGGCAATTTGCACGAGCTTTGCGGGAAGGCTGCTGTGGAGGGGGTTTGCTGGATTAGACATGTGTTTTTCCTAACATGAAAGTGTGAGGCTCCACCACCCTACCGCGGTGCAACTTGTGTAGTCTGTGGACCTATCCCGCAGTGAAAGCGTTCAAGGATTCATCAAGTCGTGTCAAGGAGTCGTTATGGCCAAGGTCTACAAACACCCCATCAGCGGGTACATCTACTCGGTCAACGAGGTTGGCTTAGTTGAAGTCCATGACCCTGCTACTGATCGTATTGGAATTTTTGATGACAATGGCGTCTGGCAAGAGGGTGAGATGCTCACCGTTGATCTACAAGCTACCGGTTGGGTTGGCCGCACGCCCGAGGCTCGCGCGCTTCGCGAGGCGAACGCGTGAAGCAAACAACCGCCGTCATTCTTGCCACTCGTCCAGCCCGAACATTTGTCGCTAGCGATCTCACGTTAGGGACTATT
>CAMAVT010000172.1 GCA_945861775.1 Bifidobacterium breve | reverse complement strand
TTCTGGCCCTACAACGTGACACTCATTTCTTTTCTCGCGATAGCCGCGGTATGGGGATTAGCGCGTATGCGCACTCAGGCTGTACTCGGTGCCGCTGTGAGCGCGGGTGCCGTACTGGGTTTGCAATTAATGCGTTCGACTTTTGTTTGGGTGTTCGTGCTTGCGTGGTGCGTGTTCCTATTTGTCTTGCTGGTTCGGGCTCGCTCGGGGCGCCGTTTGGTTTTCGGTGCATTGCCTGTATTTATTGTTCTGTTGTTGAGTTTGTTAGCCCAGGGCTACTACTGGGCGAACTACCAAATACCAGCGATGAGTTCATGGAGCGGCCAAAACGTGGCCAAAGCTTTACTCGCCTCCGGTCAATTGAGTGTGACGGATTCAGCACGAGCGGAGATTGCCACAGACCCGTGCCTGTCCTCACTGTTGCTGGCTTATGAATCCCAAACACTCAACGTGTGGGATCCGGGCGGACTCGCACAACTGCCCGGTTGTGAGGCTCTGGAAGTTTCTGCGCAGCGGGGCATTCCCGCGTGGGACCAGGTCTATCGAGAAAGTGGCGAGTTGAGTTACAACTCCAGTTTGGCGTTGGCAGCATCGGGGGAGTGGACTCGCCTGATGACAATTATTGTGACGAAAGATCCAACGCAACTTGTGCGAATGGCAATTACCACTGATACCGGTCCTCGGGGATCAGGAATCGGCATCTATCTAGATCCATCGGATGAATTTCCCTGGCTAGATCAGCCTCGATCTGTTCTGCCACTGGGTTCGGTTACTGGGCTGTTGAGCATTGTGTTTGCCCCCGCCCTGGTGGTGTTGATCCTGATTGGAATCGGCCAAGCGATTTTTGTTCGTGCATCTTTTCTCCGTCGCAATGTTGTGTTTTGGGGAGCACTGGGAATTGTGGTTTTCCATGCAGCTGCAAGCACCTTGGCCGAGTACGCTGAAAATATGCGTTTTAGGGCTGAGATTGATCCATTATTGCTTCTGCTCGGGGTGATCTCGCTGTTTGCGATCGCGAGTTCCTCACGCGAAGCGCGTGTACCCACTGAGCTGGAGTGATGTTGCTCGAGGAATTCATAACAGTGGTGCTCACAGTGGTGTGTGTGTTTTTACTTGGTGCACCAATTGCGCTGTGGCAAGTCAAAGACTTCAGCCCAGCGATGATTCGCGTATCGCTCTACTACGGAATAGCAATACTCATTGTGATTACTGTTGTTGCGAATCTGTTTATTCCTCTGCGATCACCGGGCGCCTTAGCAATTGTGCTCGCTGCTATTGCGTTTACAGTACTTGCGACGCTTTGGATCCGTTCTCGAACTGGCTTTGTTTTTTCGAGTTCGGGCTGGAAACCGTTGCGAGGGCTCAACCTGCTCCTCATTGTTGTTATGGCTTTAGTGCTGGGATGGATGCTGATTGCTTCTAGTCGAGCCCCAACCAATTATGACTCAGGTCTCTACCACATCCAAGCCATTTTGTACGCGGCCGAGTATCAGACTATTCCTGGGCTGGCAAATCTTTATCCCAGTTATGGATTTTCGAATTCACTCTCCACGATTGCGGCATGGATGTCCAATGGACCCATGGGCGTGGAGTCCTATCGAGTAGTCAACAGCGTGTTTTTCCTCATTTTGTTTATTGACATTGTTTTGAGACTTACCAGTGATCGAAGAAAGTCAGTGGGCACAAAAATTCTGGTCACTTCATTAGCAGTTTTTGTAGCGCCCATGATCGTCATGGTGGATTACTGGGTAACGAGTCCAACATTTGACACACCCGTTGCGATTCTGACATTTATTAGCGTTGCAGCGTTGGCTGACTCCCTCACCGCGCGGCGAATCCAATCCGCAGACATCACGATTGCCCTGCTAGCACTCAGTCTTGCAGCGAGCATGAGACAGCATTACTGGTTCCTTTTTGCCTTTACCGCTGGGACATTGCTATGGGTTGTTTACCGGAGGGCTGGTGGTAGGGAGCGTCTGCTCTATTGGATCGGAATTGTTTTCGCATTTGTCATTTTCGCTGTAATGATTGCTCGAGACTACATATTGAGTGGCTGGGTCATGTATCCGTACAAGACCGTTACTTTCAATGTGGACTGGATCGCTCCTGATCCATCAGCTTTGATCGATGCAACAAAGTTGTGGGCGAGGTCGCCAACACCGGCCTACCAGCAGGCTGGGGACGGCTGGGGGTGGATCAGGCCTTGGTTGGGTGCGAATCTGACCAGTTGGGTATTTATTGGGATACTCGGCGCTCTCGTGGCTGCCTTGGTGCTGCTGATGATTTCCCGAAGATTTTGGCGCCCTCGATCTTTGGTGGTCTTGTTAATCCCACAGATTTTGTTTCTAGCTACCTGGTTCTTTGTAGGTGCACCCCACGTGCGCTACGTGTGGGCGCCGCTACTGCTGTTGGGAATACTGCCGCTGGCGTGGGCCTGGCAGAGCTTGGGAACCAAGGAAAAACGCTCTGAGACTTTGAGCCGTATTGCGATGCTTGCGATTTCGGTGGAACTGTTAGTAGTGGTGGTTTACTCGACCCTGGTCGTGTGGCCGCGCCTTGCTGTGGACCTGCCAAACATTCGGGTTGAAACGGTCCCGTTGAACTCAACCATTGATTTGCTCATCCCTCAAGGAACGGATCAATGCTGGGAGAACTTCCCCATTTGCTCCGGAATGTCGGCTGCAGGCTTGACCCCTCGAGGGAGTGAAATCACCGAAGGATTTACGCACCAGCGGTGAATTAAATATTCCCCTGTTTGATCGCCTCTTCAATCCAAGGGATTACTTCGTCGAGCATGACGTCAAGGGTTGTCGTGGCTTCAAAGCCCAAGACCTCTTTTGCCTTCGTTACATCAGGAATTCGCTTTTGCACGTCGTGTTCGAACGGGGTGTCACAGGTGTAATTGAAGGCAACACCGGGCTTGACCTTGTTCCAGATCACTTCAGCAAGTTGCAGCACAGTGTGGGACTGCGCGGTAGAAAGGTTGAAGTCGTTATTGGTTGCCTCGGGGGACAGCATTGCCGCCACAATGCCCTTGGCCAAGTCCCCGCCGTAGGTGTAGTGGCGCACTTGTTGGCCATCACCCAGAAGGTGCAGCGGATCTTGGCCCTTAACGATCTTCTGAACAAGGTCAGGTACTACATGGCTCATGGCCAGTTCAATGTTGCCCGACATTACTTCAATGTCCCCGAGTGCCTTGCGCTCACCAATTCCCACACAATTAAATGGGCGACAAATGGTGAAAGGAACCTTGTATTGGTCCCAAGCTGCCCGGGCAAAGTACTCGACAGCGAGCTTTTGGAAACCATAGCTTGATAGCGGTGGGGGAACAATTAGTTCGTCGCCCTCTTTGGATGGCCATCGGTCGGTTGACTCAAAAACCATGGAACTCGAGAGGTAGGTGACCTTTTTCAAAGGCCCCTCGTTTTTGATTGTCTGGATTGCTGCATCACAGGTTGAAGCAATAATTCGTTCGTTTTGAGCGAGCAGATCGTAAGCATATGTGTGGAAGTAGGAGATGCCTCCAATAAGTGCTGCACCAGCAATAACGTGATCTACGTCAGCCATCAGGTCAACCATTAGTTTGGTTTCTTCGACGTCACCTCGCACGAAGTGATACTTCGCATTCGAGTCAAACGAACGGGTCACTTCACCGTATTTGGAGAGGTTGTCAATCCCGACAACCTCCATACCCTGGTCGAGCAACTCTTGGACAATGTAACCGCCAATAAAGCCAGCACTACCGGTGACGAGAACCTTCACTATTTTCCTTCTCCCTGCTTTGACTTCAATTGATCAACGGTTAATTCAGGTCCGTAGGCGAACCGGTACCACTTTAGATATTTGGGAATCCACTTTTTCAACATGAAACGCGACTCTCCCGCATCGCGATCTAACCAGATTGTGGGCACTTCCGCGATCGGGCGGCGCAGTCTTCGGGCCTTAGCCACAAGCTCGATGGCAATTTCAAAGCCAGCATCACTTTCAATTCCGACTTCCTCCACGAATGACCGGCTGTAGGCCTTATAAGAATTCGTGGCATCAGAAGTAGTAACCCCAGCAAAAATCTTGAGTGACTTACCTGCTGAGCGAGAAAGGAATGCCTTAAACCGTGGGCCACCGATCTGTTGGCCACCAGCCATGTAGCGAGAGGCCGCGGCAATTACGCAACCCCGATCAATAAGTTCCACTAGGGTGTCAATTGACGCTGGATCGTCGGATCCGTCAGCCATAGTGACGATTACCACGGGTGCGACTGCTTTGCTGAAACCAAACTTGATCGCTTCAGCCGGGCCGCGGGAGCCTTGGATTTCCACCCGAATCTGAGGGATTT
>CAMAVT010000171.1 GCA_945861775.1 Bifidobacterium breve | reverse complement strand
ATTCTCGGTGGCGCACTAAACGCCGTTTTTATACCGCAACTCGTTCGCAAAATGAAGGACGATGCTGATGACGGTCGCGCTTACGCCGACCGACTCATCACGATCACTGCAATAGCCCTTCTCGCTTTGTCTATCATCTCAATAATCTTGGCGCCATGGATTGTTGACCTATATACACCTAGCGACTATCCACAAACTGAATTTGATTTGGCTGTTGCATTCACTCGTTTATGTTTGCCGCAAATATTTTTCTATGGTCTCTACACAATGTTTAGTCAGGTGTTAAACACTCGTGGAAAATTTGGCGCTCCAATGTTTGCACCCATTGCCAATAACATTGTGGCAATCTCAACTTTCCTACTGTTCATTTATTTCGCTGGTACCAGCGCCGCAGCCGAGGGAAACCTGACATCGGGTCAAGTGTGGTTACTTGGTTTGGGTACCACCCTGGGTGTTGTTATCCAAGCCTGCATTCTCATTCCAGTTCTCTATCGCGCGGGATACGTGTGGCGGCCGCGTTTTGATTGGCGGGGGTACGGGCTCCGAAAAGCAGGAATGCTCGCCGCGTGGACCATTGGTCTCGTACTGGTTAATCAATTGACGTATTTGGTAATCACTCGATTTGCTACCCAAGCAAATATCAATGCAATCGCTTCAGGTGCTGCGGCTGCAGGACTCACCACCTACCAAAAAGCACATTTGGTTTTTATGTTGCCCCACAGTGTGATCACAGTTTCCGTCATCACAGCATTGCTTCCCTCACTGAGTCGAGTTGCTCACTCTGGCAATCTAACTCAAGTCTCACGTGACCTTGTTGGTGCAATGCGACTGGTTTCATTTCTCATAATCCCTATCACCGCAATGATCTTGGTGGGTGGCACTTCAGTAGCGGTTTTGCTTTTTGACTTTGGTGCTGCGACGACCGATCAAGCCCAGGTTCTCGGCCAAGTGATCTCAGTATTCATGCTGGGCATGCTTCCATTTACTCTCTTCTATGTCTTACTACGCGGCTTCTATTCACTGGAAGACACTCGGACCCCATTTTTCATCACTGTCGTTTTTTCCCTTGTCTTCCTAGGTCTGTTAGTCCCAGTCTTTGGTCAACTCACTGGTGGTGGTGTTCAAATCACCTACATTGCTTTGTGTTACAGCGTTTCTTACTGGGTGGGTCTTGTCATTGCCTGGATTGTTTTAGCCCGCAAACTAGGTGGACTCTCATCACTGTCGGTACTCGGATCAATTGGACGGATGCTCGTTGTTGGAATTCTCTCTGTTGTGATCATGCTATTTACGCAAAGCAGACTGAATGAATTATTTTTTGGTGACACGGGGCTCGTGAATTATTCTGAAAAAACAACTTTGTTGGTTCGTTTAGCTTTGGTCATCTTGAGTGGAGTAGTCAGTTACATTCTTTTGTCGTGGCTTTTCCGGGTCCCGGAAATTACCCTCGCCTATCGTGTTTTCCGCGACAAACTAGTTCCTAGGGTGAATTCATGATCGGGTCAGGAACAAAGTTCAACCGCTACACACTCTTGGAGTTAATCAGTGAGCACGCTCCGGTCACCAATGGTCAATTCACTGTCCAACTGTGGCGGGGTCGCGACGACATCTTGGATCGAAACATCGCAATTCGCTTGATGCGAACCAAAGATCAACGTTTAATCAGAGTTCTCGGAGCAGCGCAAGCAGCCGCGATGGCCGATGACCGTCGACTTCTTCGAGTACTCGATATTCTCGACATTGCGGCTACTGAGGAAGATCATTCCTACACCGCAATTATTAGCGAGTGGTGTACTGGTACACCACTTCACATTGCGGTTAGTGAACCAGACAGCCCAACATTTGATGCCGAGTTCTCACTTGATTCTGTTGCCAGTATCGCTTGGGCCCTGAATGCGTGCCTCTCAATTAACCTTGAACACGGTCGGCTTCGTCCCAGCTGTATTTTCTTGACCGAGAACTCTGAGGTGTTGATCAGCGGCCTTGCTGTTGACCACGCCTTATTCGGTCCCTTATTTGAATCGCGCACCTCGCAGGATTCCTCCACCGCAAAGGATGTTAACGGACTCGGATCATTGCTTTATTGCTTCACAACCGGACTCTGGCCATATCCTGTTTATTCCAGTGAAAAGAATCCGGACCCAGCGCTGACCGTCCATGTCCCTTTCTCGCCAAAAATAAGTAAGGACATTCCCTTACCGTCCAGTGTTAAGGCGAGTATTCCGCGGGCTGTCGACGACATTGTTAGTCGTAGTGTGATTGGTGCAAGCAAATCTCGCGGTGTAACACGAATTCAAGACTCACTCGGTTTTGCAAACTCGATCGCCTCGGCAAGGGATTACCACGCACCTCTCAGCACGACAACGGTGCGAGCACCGGTCGGGGTTTCGCAACATAAGTCACCAACGAGTTTTGCACGACGTGCAATTGGTATTGCGGTGGCGGCGACAGTAGTCCTTGCTCTTCCATTAATAGGAACGCAACTCCTGCGTGCTTCACACTCCACCTCGGCTTCAATTGATTCTGAAGGGGATGTGGTGAGTGCAACCGAAATTCTCACGAGTCCGGCGACACCATATGTTGAAGTCGAAGTCGGAAATACTGCCGGAACCATTCCCATTGCAACTGTCCGTTCATTTGACCCGCTGGGAAATCCGCCCAATGGCACTCTGGGCACAGAGCGGGAAGATGGCGCCTCCCGTGCAATTGACGGCGACGCAGTCACCGCGTGGACCACTAAAACCTATCAAACTGCGTCACTGGGGAAAAAGGGTGGGGTCGGCCTCATCCTTGATCTCGGTGTGGAAGCGGAGGTCACCGGTGTTTCTTTGGGCTTAGTTGGCTACGGAACCGATCTGCAGGTCCGGGTATCCAATGAAATTCTGCCCGACCCGGATTTGTGGACAAAGCTAGTCAGCATTGATGACGTAGGCCCACAAATTGACGTTCGTGCCCCTAGACCGGTATTGGGTCGCTATGTACTTATTTGGTTGACGGGTATTCCGCCAATGAAAAGCGGGGAGGCATTCCAGGGCGGAATCACGAGCGCATCCGTTTTGGAGCGCTTGAATCCGACTGATCCACGGGCGACGGCAACACAAACGGCTCCTTCATTAGGCTAATCGCGTGTCTGAGGCCGATCTCCGCGAATTAAGTGATCGCGAGTTGATGGCTGCCCATGTCGCAGGGGATTCCCAAGCATTTAGTGAGCTTGTCTCTCGGCATCGGGACCGCCTTTGGTCGGTTTCCCTTCGGACAACCGGTGACCCCGAAGAGGCCAGTGATGCCCTCCAGGACGCTTTAATCTCAGCATTTCGGCGGGCTGACCAATACCGGGGTGAAGCAGCCGTCACGACCTGGTTGCACCGGATTGTGGTCAATGCCGGGTTGGACCGGCTTCGTCGTCGAGCAGTGCGCCCCACCACCACTTTGCCCGACCACAATGAGAACAGCGGCTTAGAGCTCGTAGAGCCCCGGGATGCGATTGCTGAGCGTGAAAACTGGATCGAGATCTCAGCAGCCTTGGCAGAACTGCCACAAGATCAACGGGAAGCCATTATTTTGGTCGATGTCCAGGGTTACTCGGTCGAGGCGGCCGCAAAGGAACTTAATTGCCCCACGGGCACGATTAAAAGCCGATGTAGCCGTGGCCGAGCCAAACTCGCCGAAAGCTTGGGGCACTTGCGGAACCAAGACGTCGGTGAAATCGTCACAACGACAGATCAGTCCAACCCGAGGAAGGAGGAGTAAAACGTGAAAGACCACAACGAAGACTCCGAATTCCCAGAAGGTGAATTCCCAGAAGGTGAATTCCCAGAACTCACACGCGATCTGGCGGCTTACGGCCAATATTTGGATGCAGAGCCGGTTGAAGTCATGCCCACGAGTGTCTGGGAGCACATCGCTACAACCCTCTCTCTCGAGTCCGCTGATCGAGTTGTCCCCGATTCTCCGGCGGCCCTTGGCTCAGACCCCGCGGTCCTTGAACTCGATAGCTACCGAAAGCACCGGATCGGTGGCAAATGGGTTGGTGGCCTTGTCGCTGCGAGCGTGACCCTGCTTGCGGTCGGTATCGGTGTCAATGTCCTCAATTCCGACACGATTGATCAGAATTCTGTCGTTGCGGGCGCTTCGACTAAAAGCGATGAGTCACAAGGGGCACAATCACAAGGAACACTGGCGGCTGCCTCACCCCAGGTCATTCAGGCTGGTTTCGTCCCACCCGCTGTGCAAGTGATGGAGAGCGGTAACGACTACAACTCGACAAATCTCAGGGACACCGTGACCCTCCTTTTGAGCAAAATCGGGATCAAAAAGCCAATGGACATTTTTAT
>CAMAVT010000170.1 GCA_945861775.1 Bifidobacterium breve | reverse complement strand
AGAGCCATTGCCAGGGCAAATTGTGATAGGGGAAATCCATCGACTCCAGCGGGTGCAGGCGCCGCCGGTGTTTCCGCTGCGGCAAAGATCAGCCAGACCGCGATGATGAGCATGACAGAACTCAAGGCAAGGCCAAGAACACGCATGAGTCGAACGCCGAACGAGACGACAACAACTTCAATGGCGAGAATGCAGGCGATGGCAATGTAGAACTCAATCCCGAGCGCATCAGCTAGTGCATCGACACCAAAAAGATCATTGAGTGCGTTATAGGCGATGAGGCTGAAGATCAAGAAAATTTGAGGTACAACATTTGCGGCGCCGAAAGCCAACTTACCGAGCGGCATTTGTGCTAACCCGGTGCGAGGTCCCCAGATAGAAATGAGAGCGACAAAGAAAGTTCCAATAACGATCCCGATGGCAAGTCCCGAAAACCCAACTCCGAAGCCCGGTCCTGCAGATCCTCCTGCGGCGACCATGCCCGTGATGATGGTGCCGGGAGCGAGCAAAACTCCGGCCCAAGCAGCGCCGAGCGTACGTGGACTACCGTCACGCTTCTCCTCGCTCAAGCGGATGGAATCTTCACTCACGCTTTCACCATTGGGATTTGATTCAGTAACGTCAGTACTCACACAAGAATTCTATCCATAGTGTCATTGGCATAGCGGCTAACTAATTAATTTCACGGCGTCCTGATTACATAAGATTTATGAGCCCACCACTGCTGATGCGAGTGAGTCAATATTTTTAATGCACGCCCGTATCTGAGCATCGGTCATTGGCACGTCATCGCTTGTCCCCACGGGGAAGCAATTAACATCCGATGGATGCAGCGTCTTCCCACAAATGGACAAGCTTGGCAATGGACCCGAAACGCTGCTGCTCGGGCCACCGGCAAAAGCTGAGGTGCCGAGAGCACCGAGGGGGAGAACAGGGATCGCGGCACTTTCAATGCCTTTGGGATGCCCTATTGGCACCGTGGCATTGATTGCTCAAGGTCAACACCATAGAAACACGGTATTGATCCACAGGGGGGATCTGGTAGACACACCCCATGACAAATAAGACGACAATTGCCCGTCACCTTTCTGCGCGTTTGAGAGAGTTAAACGTCGATTGCGCATTTGGGATCGTGGGGGATTTTGCGCTCAGGCTTTTTGGTGAGCTCAATGCTGAAGATTTCAAGGTTTTGGTTACTACCGATGAGCAGGGGGCGGGTTTCGCTGCTGATGCGTATGCGCGGATTCGTGGCTTTGGGGCCGTAGCGGTCACTTATGGTGCTGGCGGATTTAAGGTGACAAATGCGGCCGCTAATGCTTGGGCCGAGCAGGTGCCATTGTTAATTATTAGTGGTGCCCCCGGCGTGGCAGAGCGTGAAGGCGATCCACTACTGCACCACAAGGTGAAGGGCTTTGACACTCAGTTCAACGTGTTTAGGGAACTGACATGCGCGCAGGCCGTTTTGAGTTCAGCACATAACGCTGCAGATGAAATTGATCGCGTGATTCGCACGATGCTCTCGGAGCAGCGCCCCGGCTATATAGAGGTGCCGCGTGACATGGTGACGGTTGAAATCGATGCGTCATGGTCGACTATTGATCCTTCACTTCCTTTCTTGGACCCGGTCGCATTAGAGGAAGCGTTGGCCGATGTCATGTCTGAGTTATCTCGGGCATCGACCGCTGTGATTCATGCCGGAGCCATGGTTGAGCGGCGTCACGTTGAATCAGACCTGATCTCATTTGCTACAACTGCCGGCATCCCCGTTGTAACAAGTTCACTCGCTCGAGGAGTTTTCCCGGAGCGTCACCCGCTGGGCCTGGGTGTGTACTTGGGTGCGTTAAGTCCAGAGAATGTGGTTCGTCGAGTTGAGGACGCTGACATATTGCTGAGCTTGGGTGTCCTGCAAACAGATCTGACGTTGGGCGCTTTCACAGCTAACTTGGATCACAAGAGAGAAGTGCTGTGCTCGGACACTGACGTGACCGTTGGTTACCGCACATATAAAGGTGTGCCCTTGTGGGCATTTCTCCCCGCATTGAATGCCGCACTCGGCGGTAAGACTTTGAACATTTCACATGAGTCAATCGCCGATCACGCACCCTTTGTCGCAACGGGTGCTTCACTCACTGTTGAGCGAACAATTGATGCAATCTCGGCACATATAGATGAGCGGCACGGTGTATTACTCGATCCCGGTGAAGCACTCTTTGCATCCGTTGACATGCGCGTGCCAACGTGGTGCCACGGCAGCGGCTACTACGCAACCATGGGGTACGCCGTTCCTGGTGCTCTCGGTGCAGGTCTTGCTGACCCCGAACGCCGCCCCGTTGTTTTGGTGGGGGACGGCGCTTTTGCCATGACCGGACTTGAAGTGGCAAGTTGTGCATTTCATGGGGTGTCAGCTGTATTTATCATTTTGGATAATGAGGGGTATGGAACTCAACGCCCAATTCTTGAGGGACCGTTCAATGAAATCCATGCGCTCGCCGGGGAAAAACTCATTGATGTAATTGGTATGGGTCTGGGTTGGCTCGTTGAAACTGAAGTTGAGCTTGATGCAGCATTGAGCGAAGCGTTGAGTTCCAAAGAGATATGCATCATTCGAGTCAGGCTACCGAAGAATGCTCGCAGTGCTGCGCTGTCGCGGTTGGGTGCAGCACTCGCTGCTCGGGCGTAATGCGGCCTATCCTGCGCAGTGCTTTGATCTTTCGCACGAGTTACTCTAAGAACTGTCGACCCAAGAAGTGGGACTCATCGCAGATCGGCTCGATCAGCACTGGTGCCATGCCCACCTTGACCAGTTCTATCACCGGCCAGGCGACACCGAATTCCACGGTGACCTGTGCAGCCAAACTGCAGACTGACTGGAATACCAGCAAACTTCGCTACGCGTGGTTCAAGAATGATGTCAGGATTTCCGGACAGTCGAAAAAGGGATACGTTGTTTCATCGCGTGATAAGGGTGCCAAACTGAGTTGTCGAGTGTCGGTGACTTTGGAACCGGCCTACACACAACTCGGTGCGGTTTCGCCGTCGGTGAAGATTCGGTAGTCAGCCAGCATTTCGCAAGACTCTACTTGTACCCCGACACCGTCACCTCAGACGAACATGTTCGGTTTACTCACACCCTAAATACTTGAACGGTCACGGCCGGTCGTAGATGCGCACCAGTCCACCCGTGACTCCTACGTATCCGCTGCCGTCTGGTCCAAGGTAGGCGGATGCGTAGTTGTTGTTGAAGGAAAGACCATTGCCGACAAATACGCTGTACACGAGTTCACCGGTGCGGTAGTCAAGGGCTGTCCAGTACCAGCGGTTGATCTTGCCCGGGCCCTTGGGCTTCGTGTAGGTGTAGATCAATCCTGTTGCCGCGGAGAACTTTGGGACAACCGACGGCGCGATAACCGTGGTATTGGTCCACGCTGTGGAGCAAGTTCCATTGGCTGCAATATCAACTCGCGCCATGCCGGGAAGTGAGGTCTTTCCGCCCAAGGTTGACTTGAGAGTTGCGTTGCCGTAATTGTTCTCAACGATCAGGGTATTGCCGACGGCGATGAGGGAGTTTTCGGTGGCACTGGCGTTCACCCCGAATACGGGCTGCTCGCACACTACTCGCGTCGTCGCATTCGGATCAGTGTTGTAAACCACGAGATTGATTGGATTCGCGTTGTCGGCAATGGCAACTCGGCCACCATCCATGATCGTCGGGGTTGTTCCCGAACCGATGCTCTTCTGGCCGGGCTTCTGCACACCTGTGTTTTGGTATGCCGAACGCCAGTCAACCTTTGGCGTTCCATCGGCTGCGAGGCTGAAGCGGTACATCGCTGCCGTGCTCACTATGTAGACCGAACCGTCTTTGTCCATAGAGAATGAGTTTCCGATCCGCTCCCCAGCCAAGGTCATCACTTTGATCACGCCCGTTTTTGGGTTCACTGCACCGACGACGCCAGCTCCGGTGATGAACCAGATATTGCCGTTGAAATCTGGGAGGGCTGACTGGATGGTGTCACCTTCAGCAATGTAGGGAGTGAGATCGAAATCTAGGCCGGGCACTGGAGTGAATGTTGACCTAGCGCCCTTTTTGGTGACGGCATAAGTAATCAAGTGGCGCGTTGCAGTGCTTACGACTGCGCGATCAAGATTGTCGAGGTAGAAGTAACCGCCAGCGATCTCGGTGTAATCGTTGCTGCCGGTGCCACTCGTTGCGGCCTCGGGGAGTTTGACCTGAGAGAGGATGCGAAGGCTCTTGGGCTGCAACAAGGTGAGGTACGCGTGCTTGAGGATGCAGATAGCGACGATCTGTCCTTGGCTATTAAATGTGATGCTCGCGCATTCACCGCGGGTGAAAGAACTTGTAA
>CAMAVT010000169.1 GCA_945861775.1 Bifidobacterium breve | reverse complement strand
GGAAAGGAGCGGGAGCACCTTGGCGATACTGGCTAGATCCGAGCCATTTGCCTCGGCAATTGGTGCTATTCCTGCTAGAACCTTTGCGACTTGATCAATTTCCTTATTAGTCAATCCGCTGACTTTGCGCAACTCTTTGTGAATTGCATGCATGAGAGATTTCTCAACGGAGACATTCACTTCGGTTTTGCATTTGCTGCCCACGTTCTTTTCATACGGACTCGTTACGCAGTCAACTCCATCAAGACCTGCAATGGACTCGAGTAAGGGTTGAATTGCCTTTTGAGTTTTTTCATCGGTCACTGAACCTTGAGTGGGTGACCAAATGATCTTGATACTCGCGTTACTGGAACCACCCGAGTTCAGTTCCTCAAGCAGTTCCTGGGCCTTTGTGGACTGAGCGCCCGGCAGCGAAAAACTGTCATCGAATTTCGAGTCAAGACTTGTTGCGAAAACCCCCAGTCCCACGATTAACAAAATCCAAATGAGCAAAGCGATGACGGGACGCTTAATGGCGAACTTACTCATGTGGGAAACCTACTCGCCGCTCACGGCTGATCTCCATCAAGGAGCTTCTGAGTCAACTGGCTGAATGTGTACTGCGAGGCATCGGCATTGCGCTTAAGCACCCACACCAGGTCAAAGCGCTCTTCGGGCCATGCACTCGGTACATCGTTCATATTGGCAACTGGGAACTGTGCGATCGCTGCAGGAATTTCCCCGTGGTGCCACACCACCAAAGTGGGGTCCGTTTGTCCAGCAATATGCGTTGCAAGATGATGTTCATGGCCGTGTGGGTAATCAACGTTAACTTGAACTTTCAACGCATCAGCGAGTGGTTGAGCAGTGTTGAACTCTCGAGTGCTGTGTGAGTCCGAATTCGGCGCGGTTGCATAAATTGCCGCTGGTGTGACCAAGCCCGGATACCCAGACTGCTGCGCCAACTTGAATAACCCGGCTAAAGCCCCTGCCCGCTGCCACCCGCGGACCGAGAGTGCGTGGGAATCCTCTTTGCCGTGCTGATTCACCCCAAAAGGAGCACCTGACTCTCCTGGCTTTTCACCATGCCTAATAAACATAATGGTGTTGGGTGAGTTTTTGGATATTGCGATCGGTTCAATGGGCACCCGTGAATCTTAATTGACTCAGAAGTTTGGGCCCTCATATTCAGTAAAACACTGCAGCATAGAGTCGAATTTCCATTCCAAGCGGTCGCGTCAACGCTGAATTCAGTTCTGGTCGTGGGCCCAATATTTCCTGATCTATCTCCCTCCAATTTCCCCTCTCAATATAATTCGCTAATGACTTTCAACAAAAGAATCGCCCGGGGCGCGGCCCTTGTCGCGATTGCTGCGTGCGCGCTCGTTATGCCAGTGAACTTGGCAAGCGCCGAAACCATCTCGGTGGATGTCGGCACCAAGTTGAGCGACGGCCTGCCGATCACCGGCAATGGGCAGAATCTGCCTTCCATGGGTTTAACAACCGGCTACTGGTTTGCGGGTCCAAGCCCCGCACCCCTCGTAATTTCATACTATTCCTCTGGCGAGGCTCTGAAACATCAGTCCGAGATCTCCGTCGCGGCGCTCAAGTGGACACGTTCGTGGGTGAAGAAGGAATGCGGGAG
Organism: Bifidobacterium breve; assembly: GCA_945861775.1. Classification (GTDB taxonomy): domain Bacteria; phylum Actinomycetota; class Actinomycetes; order S36-B12; family S36-B12; genus UBA4592. The sequence goes on along the minus strand of CAMAVT010000169.1, from coordinate 2,848 downwards.
CACCAAACCTGCGAAGGTTCGCGCATGCAAGGCAGCAGCTGTCTTTGATGTTGATGAGACGCTCGTAAGCAACTATGAACTGTTCGTGGAGGCCGATCCGCAATTCACCATTCCGTCCGCCGTAGACATTTCGGCGGCAAATGCGAACTGCACCCGCCCGGTCATAGCGCCAGTCCGTGCACTCTTCAAGGCTTTCACACGACTCGGTATCACTTCCTTCATCATCACCGGTCGACCTGAGGCTGATCGTGTTTCGACCACAACCTGCTTGGCTGGGTTAGGGATTGCGGGCTATGGCGATCTCATAATGATGCCAACCGGCAATACCCAAAATGCAGCCAACCGCAAAGCCGATCAGCGACACGCACTTATCAAAAAGGGCTGGAAGATTGGACCGAGCATCGGCGATCAGATCAGCGACATGGCCAATGGCTCCATGCAGCATGGATTCCTACTGCCGAACTTGATGTACTACGTCGCCTAGCCGAGATCGGCGCAACTCATCGAAGTTCCATTTCGTTAATTTGACAGCGCTTCTTGTGCTCGATCCCCACGCTTGTGACCTACCACCGCTCCAACGATCAGAGCAACTATGGCCACCGTCGGGGCAATTAATTCCCAACCTGAAGGCAACGGAAAAACCTGCAAGACAATGATTGCGACCAGAATCCCAATTCCTACCATTGGGATGAGCGCCAACCAGCGGCGTGAGCCTGACCATAGAACTTTCATCGCTGCCGCGCAGGCCGTGCAATAGGCGGCCGCAATAAGGACCCCTGCCATATCACTGACCATCTCAAAAGCGGAGAAAGAATCAAATGCAGTTGTAATGGCGGCAAAAATAACCAAAACAAACGCCGCAGCCCCGACGGTATAACTCCCACGCACCGGAGTTCCCTGTACTGAAAGTTCGCCAAAGCGACTAGGAAGAACCGAATCGCGACCGAAGGCGAAGAGAATGCGTCCCCCAGCAATTTGAGCACCAACCAAACATGCGAATGAGGACACGGCACCACCCAGAGTGATCAGGTCTCCCATGCCGTCAGCGACATAAACATTCGCGATGTCACCGGGAAGTGAGCCCGACGCCGAAAACTTTTCCAGTTGATTCGGTGCCGTTCCAAATGCCCACACGGCCACCGTGGTGACAAGAATATAAAACGAACTCGACAGCACCGTGACGATGATCAGTGCACGGGGAATGGATCTCTTGGGGTTATCGGTTTCTTCAGCGGCCGCCGCAGCTCCTTCAAACCCTGCGCTGGACAGCAACGCGAAAGTGAGCGCAAGAGCAATCGGTCCAACGGCTACTCCCTCAAATTTGAAAGCCGACCAATCAACAGTCTGTCCCTGGGGACCGCCGCCATTGATGAGTTTGGACAGTGTGATGCCGCAGACCACGAGGATCGCGACCATGGTCAGCCCTTCAAGAATAAGCAATATATGACCAAGTGTCTTAATCGTTCGCCCAGCAAGGAATGAGGTGACGGGCACAATCACCAGAGCGATAATGAGCGAAACAAAACTGGGCATGGTGGGTCCGCCCAGAGCCCCAATCAGCGAAGTAATAAAAATACCGAAAGAAACTGCCGTGAGGGATGCAAACGTGACGTAAGCGGTAATCAGCCACAAACCAGCAACTGTTCCTGTTCGAGGACCTATCTCAACGCCAACCAGCCCAAAAAGTGAACCTGCCGAACCACGACGCCGAGTGAGGACCACGAATGAATACACCATGATTGCCAACGGAATAGCGGCAAGAACAAATATGAGAGGAGTTACTGCGCCCACTTGTTCGGAAATTGCCTGCGGGTTGAGGGAGACCGACATACTCGGTCCCATAACCGCCAGTGAAATAGCAACCAGGCCTAAAAGACCTAGGTTCTTGCGTAAACCGGGCATTCGAATAACCTCTCATTAAACTTCTCAGACATCGTTATACGGGACATACAGGGTTGAGAAGGGTGATCAGTCTAGTCACACTGTGAGGCCGGGATTCTCTATCCCCGACCCGGAAGACTAGGGAAACAATGTCGGGTCGGGAGGATCAGCAGCTGCCAATGGCGTACCGATAACAGCACCACCAATTACTCCGCCGAGAATCTCGTCGGATAACTCGTCATCCGCCACTATGTCAACATTCTCTTGCGGATCTCTCACCATAGTTCATTCTAAGCACGCCTAGATCGGTACTGAACTGCGATTGGGGTCAAGCCCACTTGGCGCCGGCAGGATGAAGGGCAGGAAAACAGTCCCTGCTACAGATCTGCTACAACAGGCCTTGCGATTATTACAAAGTTGTATTTCTCTATTCCCTAAAACATTAAGGGCCGCAGCGGTTTTCCGCTGCGACCCTAACGCTCCCCCACTTGGACTCGAACCAAGAACCCTCCGATTAACAGTCGAATGCTCTGCCAATTGAGCTATGGGGGAATGACCGCCGAACACTATCAAGAGGCCAAGCGTGCGCTACACCCCGAGGGTATTTCGCAGTTGTGCCAAGGCGCGGTCAGCGCTCGCGGCTACCAGTGGGTCACCGGGATCAAGTTCCCCGTGGAATTCAATGAGCCACGAGATCTCGGTGCTATTGGGTTCACGTCGCCCAATTGCCGTAATACTGCCACCGGTTTCCAGAGTTAATGTCTCCCGAAATAGAACACTTGCGGTAACTCGATCCCGAACCATAGGTGGCACTTGTCCACACGGGTCAAGATGTAACTTGATCAGGTCATTCGCATTGGTCGTCACTTCTAACCAAGGCTCTTCCCAGGTTGCTTTCGCGATCTGGTTCCAAGCAATGCGTTGCGGTTCGGTATTTGTGGCGAAATAGAGCGCCGAAGCGGTCGCG
>CAMAVT010000168.1 GCA_945861775.1 Bifidobacterium breve | reverse complement strand
GACACAGCACGTTAAAACTATTTTTGGCCGTCCTCTAGAGTTAATGCGCTCACACACCAGGCGAGGTGGCAGAGCGGCCGAATGCAGGCGCCTTGAAAGCGCCCGAGGGGAAACTCTCCGGGGGTTCAAATCCCTCCCTCGCCGCTTTTTGTGGCGTGGGATTTGGGAGGAGGTTGGGCGTGAGCCCAGCCGACGGCTCCCTCCCTCGCCGCTTTATTTTTCATCGACTTCGCGTGTGATTCCGGTCTAGGATCAGATGAACACATCGACGGAAGGTCCGCTATGCACTTCATGGAACGACATTGGTTCGACGTCGGAGGCGTTCTGGGCGTCATCCTTGCAATCTGGTTGGTGATCTCTGGTTCCACGATGACCACGCTGACACTGCTTCTCTGGCTCAGTTTGCTTTCACTCTTCGCCCACCAGGTCGAGGAATGGCGTTGGCCAGGCTGGTTTCCCGGCATGCTGAACGTGGTCCTGTTCCGTTCCAAAGACCCATGGCGGTCCCCGCTCAACGTCCGTAGCGGTTTGGCAGTAAACGTTGCGGTGGGGTGGCTCGGATATCTGCTTGCAGCGCTCCTTGCCGAGCGTGCGCTCTGGCTGGCTCTGGCAACGATCATGGTTTCCATGGGCAACTGCGTGTTGCACTTGATCGTCCTGCCCATTCGAGGTCGCATGCCCTACAACCCGGGCATGGCAACGTCTCTACTGTTCTTCGTACCCATCTCCATTTGGTTCCTGATTGAGTTCCTGCCAACAATGAGTGCGCTCGACATCATCGTCGGCGTGATCGTTGGACTTGTCTTAAATGTGGGTGGCGTAGTCGGGCTCATCCGCGTTATGGAAGATCCGAAAGCACCCCCATTTGAGGCACGACAGGTGGAGCCGGCACTGCGCTACGCGCGGGCATAGTTCGCAGGACGTCCACGTGACCAGGAGAAAGTGTTCTTGATGCTCTATCTTGTTTTTCTGATTTTGATCGACATCGTGATCGTAGCTGGAATTTCAATTGGTGTGGGCGCGATGGCGCCCCGTTGGCACGGTGCGTGGCTCACAAAAGATTTTGGACCACTGCACTTTGCTCCTTGGGAGTCACCTAAATTCTTTCGCGCATTAAAGACTAAAAAACTGGCGGAACATCTCCCGGAGCTTGGTTCCACTTTTGGTGGGGCAGCAAAAAATCAATTGCCGGGCCGGGACGCAGCACAAATAGATGTGTATTTAATTGAATTGCGCAGAGCCGAATGGGTTCATTGGATTTCACTTTTCAGTTGGATTCCAATCGCATTTTTCAATCCGTGGTACCTGACACTTCTGTTCATCCTGATTTTGATCAGTGGGAACACGTCATTTTTGTTGATTCTGCGGAATAACCGGCAGCGCCTTACAGCGTTGAAGCGTCGATTACAAAACGATACTTAACATCGCTGTTGACTACGCGTTCCCAAGCTGCGTTGACGTCTTTGACATCGATTATTTCAATATCAGAGCCAAAACCGTGTTCGGCACAAAAGTTAAGCATCTCTTGGGTTTCTTGGATTCCACCGATGTTGGATCCCGTTAATCTACGGCGTGCCGAAAGCAATGTGAATGTTCGAAGTGACAGCGCCTCTTCCGGGATGCCCAACAACACCATGGTGCCGTCCAATGCGAGCAGTGACATGTAGCGATCAAGATCAATTTTGGCTGAAACGGTATTAATAATCAGATCAAATGAATAGCGCGCGGCTTTCGTGGCCTCCTTGTTCGTTGACAACAGGAAGTGGTCGGCTCCGAGTCGCAACGCATCCGCTTCTTTATGAGGAGAGTGGCTGATCAGGGTTACTTCAGCGCCCATTGCATGTGCAATTTTGACACCCATGTGGCCAAGACCGCCAAGGCCAATAATGCCGACGCGAACACCAGGCCCGGCCCCCCAATGGCGTAGTGGCGAGTACAGCGTGATGCCGGCACACATCAATGGTGCCGCGATGTCAAGACCCAAGCTGGCAGGAATAGTGACGGCGTAATTATCATCGACAACTATTGCACTGGAATAGCCGCCGTAAGTAGGAGTTTGCTTATCGGATTCACGACCGTTGTATGTGGACGACAAATGGCCTTGGCAATACTGCTCAAGACCAGCCTTACAGTTTTCGCATTCGCGGCACGTGTTAACAAAACAACCAACACCCGCGTGATCCCCAACTTTGAATTTGGTGACCGCACTTCCCACCTCGGTGACGACTCCGGCAATTTCATGCCCAGGCACCATGGGGAAAATTGCTTGACCCCACTCTTCGCGTCCTTGATGAATGTCCGAGTGGCAAATTCCAGAAAATTTGATGTCGATCAAAACATCGTGTGCGCCAACATCGCGACGCTCAATCTCCATTGGTTCCAGAGGTGCTCCGGCGGTTGGGACGGCGTAAGTTTTAGTGATCATGGCGCAAGCCTAGGCCCGAAACCACATTCATTTCTTTACGCGTCTTGATTTTGCGCATCTTGGATTACACCGGGGTGGGAAGGGATTCAGAATCTTCAATCGGAGACATTCGACGTGATGTTTCGGCAAGGACAACTCCCACCACAACAATGGAAGCGCCCAATGCCTGAATCCAATTAAGGGTCTCGCCGAGAACGACGATGGCGATTAAACCAGCCCAAAGTGGTTCTGTCGTCGCCACAATCCCGGCTCTCTGCGCTCCGATTCGGCGCAGTGATCCCAAGACGAGAAGAAACGGTGCGATAGTTCCCAGAAGAACTCCCCACAGCATGATTCCCCAAATGGGAAGAGAGGGGAACGATGAAGTTAGCGGCTCTGACATTTCGCGCAGAATTGAGAAGGGGAAGTTCCACCACGGCTGCAGAATCGCCCAGGTGATGCTGGCGAAAATAAATCCCCACATTGTGAGGGAGACGCCATCCCGTTTCTTCTGGCCAGCCTCACCGAGAAGCCAGTACAAGGCGAGGACCACGGCGCACAGCAGACCGGCAAAAACACCCAAAAGATTGAAACTGAACCCTTGCCAGATCTGGGCAACCAGTGCCAATCCCGCAAGACTGAGAGCGATCGCTGCCCACAACCTGTTACTCACCGGTTGCTTTCTACCGAAACGAACCCATAAGGCAACAACAACGGGGGCGAGAAAAATGAGGAGGGTTCCCAATCCCAAGGGAAGAAGGGAAACGGTGTAAAAGTACAGAAACTGCACTAACACGAATGCAATTACGCCGTATGCCAAGAGAAACAAAAGTTCTCCCCGTTTAATTCGAAAGGCACCGCGGTTAGTGAAGAGCACAAAAATCACAAGGAAAACCATGGCGCCGCTACTTCGGATTTGCGTTAAGTGACCGGGGTCAAGCCCAGCATTCATGGCTAGTTTTGATATCGATCCATTAAACGCGAAAAGAAATGCAGCAAGTAGATACATGCCGACACCCACGGAGTCAATCTTGCGATTTGGGGCGTCTATTCTAGCCATCAGTCTGTCCGCAACTGCCAAACTCGCGCACCGCCTACCAAGGCCGCTGAGTTGGGAACGATAACCACGTCTTCACCGAGTCGAGCGATCGCACTTGGCGTGAGTGCTCGAGCGTTGCCCCCACCCAAATACAAGCGGTCCCACAGGAACACTGGTCGCAGAACATCAACGGCTCGAGCAACTCTGCGTGACCACAGTGCATCACCGAGTCGCTTGCGTTCATGCTCACCTATATATGCGTCATAGGAAAGCCCCCAACGAACCGGAGCCTGCGACAGTTCCAAATGGGGTGCTAGTACTCCGCCATCAAAAATTGCACTACCCAAACCGGTACCGAGAGTTAACACGAGTTCAAGTCCAGAGCCCGCAATTACACCGGCTCCGTGTATCTCCGCGTCGTTGAGCACAATGGTGGGCATGTTCCACGCGTTGGTCAAAGTTGTGCGTGCATCGAAATTTTCCCACTGCGTTACGAGTTCGGGAACTATTTTTGACCGAGGCCCAGATCGAGTGATGTAGTGCGGTGTTGTGATGACAACCCCGTGGCGGATCATGCCCGGTAACCCAACCGTGGCCCGCTGCGCCGAAGGTAGCTGACCCGCCAAATCCAGCAGAGTTGAGACGAATAATTCGGTGGTCAGCGGGTACGGAGTGGGAACCCGGATCGGAGCACTGCGCATCGTGCCCGCTTCGTCGAGGACCGACCCTTTAATCCCGCCGCCACCACAATCGATGGCCAAAGTGTGGATTTCACCGCTCATGACCGGCAAGTGTGCCCTAAATGATCAGGCATTAGGCTAAGCGGGCTGCTTTCTGCTCGGATTCCGTTACTTAACGGAGCCCGGGCGTGAAATTGGTGTGGAGGCGTCGCCTAGTGGTCTATGGCGCCGCACTGCTAATGCGGTTTGGGTTTATACCCATCGAGGGTTCAAATCCCTCCGCCTCCGCCAGTTTTGGCCGGCAGCAGCCCGCTTCGCGCGCGGGCTCACCATTTTCCCCGGGACAGCTCCCGAAGCGCCGTCTTCTCCAGCTCGGCGTCCGCCAGGAGTCGCTTCAACGTCGCGTTCTCCTTTTCCAGGTCCTTCAA
>CAMAVT010000167.1 GCA_945861775.1 Bifidobacterium breve | reverse complement strand
CGGCGCCCGTTTTTTAGGTCCACCGTTTAAATCGCAAACCAAAGCAGGTTGAGGAGTGAATCATGTTTGAATCATGTGCCCAGCTTGCAAGTGAACTCGACACGGTCGAGGCCGGGCTTGCAGACCCTGCAATTCACGCGGATCAAGCGCAGGCTCGCAAACTAGGCCGGCGTTATGCGGTACTTCGTCCCATCGTGGCCGCATACCGCGATTGGTTGGCGGTTACCTCTGATCTAGAAACTGCGCAGGAGCTAGCAGACCAAGATGAAGCCTTTGCAGCCGAGGCGGTTGAACTTTTACCTCGCCAAGCAATCCTCGCAGAGAAACTCACCCATTTGCTGCTGCCACGTGACCCAATGGATGACAAAGACGTGATCGTTGAAATTAAAGCTGGTGAAGGTGGAGATGAATCTGCACTTTTTGCCTCTGACCTAATGCGCATGTACCTTCGATACGCCGAGCGTCGCGGTTGGTCCACCGAAGTTCTTGATGCTGTCGAGTCAGATCTAGGCGGTTACAAAGACATCTCCATTGCGGTGAAGTCAAAGGTGCCCCCGGGTCCAGGCGAAGGCCCGTATGCCCGGCTGCGCTTTGAGGGTGGTGTCCACCGGGTTCAGAGAGTCCCGGTAACGGAGTCGCAGGGAAGAATTCATACCTCGGCAGCCGGTGTCATGGTCGCACCAGAAGCAGAAGACGTTGACGTGAGTATCGACCCCAATGATTTACGGATCGACGTTTTCAGATCTTCGGGACCTGGTGGGCAAAGCGTCAACACAACAGATTCTGCTGTTCGAATCACACATATGCCAACCGGAGTTGTTGTCTCTTGCCAAAATGAAAAAAGTCAATTGCAAAACAGGGAGCAAGCCATGCGAATTCTGCGTGCCCGACTCCTTGCGGTTGCTGAAGAATCTGCAGCCAAAGACGCATCTGACATTAGGCGATCACAGGTGCGAACTGTGGACCGAAGCGAAAGAATCCGAACTTACAACTTTCCAGAAAACCGACTAAACGACCATCGGGTTGGGTTTAAGTCACATAATTTAGACCAAATTCTTGATGGTGATTTGGACGCGGTCATTGAAGCGTGTGTTACCGCCGATCAACAGGCTCGGTTGGCAGAACCTTCAGCGTGAGCACCATCCGCGATGTACTCGTTGACGCCCAGCGACGACTTTCCAGTGCGGGTATTGACTCTGCAGCCGTAGAATCGGCGGGATTACTGGCACATGTACTTGGACTCCCGCGAAGCCGTTTGTTCATGCAGGACAGTGTTGAAGAGGACGACCGGATTTCATTTGAAAGGCTGTTGGCCAAACGCCTTAACCGCGTTCCATTTCAACACATCACGGGCCAGGCCGCTTTTCGCCGAATTGAGCTTGATGTCGGACCCGGAGTCTTCATCCCTAGGCCTGAAAGCGAATTAGTGGCAGAGGCTGCAATTCGTTTTCTTAAGGAGTGCGAAAATCCAATCGCGGTTGATTTGTGTGCGGGATCAGGGGCGATCGCCATCTCGCTGGCCATCGAGGTTCCGGGGACCCGGGTTATAGGAATTGAACTCAGCCCCGATGCCTTCATTTGGCTTGAAAAAAATATTCGAAAATTTGACTCGGTGATACCTGTCGAGGTGCACCAGCTCGATGCTACTGATTTTGGGGCTGAAGTTTTCGCCGAACTGTCCGGAAAATGTGACGTGGTTACATGCAATCCGCCATATAGTCCCGCCGACATGATTCCACGCGATCCTGAAGTGCGAGTTCACGAACCTGCCATGGCTTTATACGGTGGAGCAGACGGTCTCGACGTGGTTCGAGGGATCGCTAAAACTGCGGCTCTGTTGCTTAAGGCTGGAGGTTTACTCGTCGTTGAGCACGCAGACGTGCAAGGCCCCGAGGCAGGTGAGATGAGCGTGGTTAATGTGCTCAGAGATGCTGAACTTGATCCGGAACTTGCAACTCATATTTCAGGTTTGCCGGGGGATTTGCTCTATACCGCGGTCAGTGATCGACAGGATTTTAATCAGCGACCACGATTCACTCTGGCGACTCGGGCTTAAAGTCACGGGTTTAGGCTGTTGGAATGAGCGTTCGCATCGTGCCGGGGGATTCCCACAATCGGAATCGAGCAATCTCGATGGCCTACGCAGCGGTGCGCCGTGGTGGATTAGTCATTGTTCCCTCAGAGTCGCAATACGCAGTTGTCACAGATGCCTTCTCACCCCGGGGAACATCCCTTTTGCGCGAATACAAGGGCCTTGGGCCACAGGCCCCACTCACGGTGCTGGTTCCCAATGCCGCTGCAGTTTCGGGAATCACTTCATCAATTTCTCACCTTGCCAAGGAAATTATGGAGAGTTATTGGCCAGGAGAACTCACGCTTTTACTCAGTGCTGGCACGACTCTGGCTTGGGACCACCCGGCCGGGGCGCCTATTGCTGTGAGAATGCCAAGTCATCCGTTTCTGCTGGAGTTACTGAACGTCAGTGGCCCACTTGCATCATCGAGTGCACAACAGGTAGGGATGCCTCAGATTGCCCAGGCGGTCCACCTTGATGCCTGTGAGGTCGACTCAGTCTCAGTAGTCATCGCCGCCGGGGACCTGGTTGCGGGTAGCGGAAGCACGATAATTGACTGCACCGGGCAAAATCCGACCGTTTTGCGTGAGGGCGCCGTTAACACGCAGGAGTTGATGGAATTCATTACCCAACATGGCCTTACTGCTTGAAGTGATCAAAAACTCGGCGTAGCTGCCTTGGGTTTTAAGGCGAGTTCGGCTTTGATCCAATAGGCTGAGGCTCCAGCGAAGAGACGAGCGGAAGTTTAATTCCGCGGTTTGACTCCGAAGTGTGAAAGGACAGTGACCGCGTGACTTTTTGGGGACCAGATTTTGGTGAACTCGAGGCAGAAGATCCCGAGATTGCGGGGATCCTGCTTTCAGAGTTAGAACGAGCACGTGGTGGTTTACAACTCATTGCGAGCGAAAACTTCACGTCACCGGCGGTCCTTGCGACACTTGGTTCGACTCTCAGTAACAAATACGCGGAGGGCTATCCAGGCAAGCGCTACTACGGTGGCTGCGCAGAGGTAGACAAGGCAGAAATCATCGGAATCGAGCGGGCGAAGCAACTGTTTGGTGCTGAGCATGCGAACCTTCAGCCACATTCGGGAGCCAGTGCCAATCTTGCTGCCTACGGTGCATTCGTGAAACCGGGCGAGACCGTATTAGCGATGAGCCTCTCCCATGGTGGTCACCTCACCCATGGCTCGTCGGTGAACTTTTCTGGCAAATGGTTCAACGTAGTGTCCTACGGCGTCATGCCGGAAACTGACTTAATTGACATGGCAGAGGTCCGAAAGCTTGCCGTTGAGCATAAGCCGAAAATGATTATTTGCGGTGCTACCGCCTACCCACGGCTAATTGATTTTGCCGCTTTCCGGGAGATCGCTGACGAAGTGGGTGCGATCCTGATGGTTGACGCGGCACACATCATTGGTTTGATCGCGGGCAAAGCGATACCAAGCCCAGTGCCTTATGCAGACGTTGTTTGCTTCACCACGCACAAAGTTCTGCGCGGGCCTCGCGGTGGCATGATCCTATGCAAGGAAGAACACGCTGCGAAAATCGATAAAGCAATTTTCCCCATGATGCAGGGCGGGCCGCTAATGCACGCGGTTGCAGCAAAGGCCGTTGCACTCAAAGAAGCAAGTACCGTCCAATTTCAGGAGTATGCCCAGCAAGTCATCCTCAACGCGCAGGCACTCGCTGCCGGATTGGCCGAGCGAGGAATGCGGGCTGTCAGCGGTGGGACAGACACTCACCTGGCTCTCATCGACCTTTCCAGCACCGGGGTCAACGGAAGCGAAGCTGAAGTTCGTTGCGACGCTGCGCGGATCACACTCAATAAAAATGCGATTCCATTCGATAAATTGCCACCATCGGTTGCTTCGGGTATTCGAGTGGGGACTCCATCGGTGACTACCCAAGGGATGGGCGTTCCCGAGATGGTTGTCATAGCCGATCTCATTGATCGAGCAGTTCGCCAGAGCGCCTCAAGTGCCGATATAGCTGCGCAAACACATGAATTGGTTACAGCATTCCCGGCTTACCCACGATTCCCCGCTTACTCCAGGTGATGTAACGGTAGGACGCTATTGAAAGGAGTAGGTCATGCGCGAATACATGTTGTGTCTTTTTGCCGCAGCAGCCGTGACCTACTTTTTGACTCCTCCCGTGCGGGCGCTCGCGATTCGTTGGGGGATCGTTGCCCCGGTTCGCGACCGTGATGTCCATGACACGCCAACTCCACGCCTCGGTGGACTCGCAATGGCCGGTGGGCTTCTCACCGGTCTACTACTTGCGAGCAAGTTGCCCATGATGAGCTCCGTTTTTGACGGTTCAAATGCTGTCATTGCCTTACTTTCAGGCGCAGCCATCATCATTGTCTTAGGAATAGTTGACGACAAATGGGGACTTGACGCACCTACCAAACTCGCCGGTCAAGTACTTGCGGCTGGAGTAATGGCGTTTCAAGGGGTCGCCATCATCTGGTTACCCATAGGTGGAACT
>CAMAVT010000166.1 GCA_945861775.1 Bifidobacterium breve | reverse complement strand
GCACCAAGTCCACTCCAGCCGTGATGTTGCCCCATTGGTCTGACCCACCCGTTTGCAATACGCATTCGTATCGCCGAAACAACTCAAGGTAGTCGAATGATTGAAGTAACTGGTAGCTAAATTCTGTGAAACTAATTCCATCTTTGGCAAGTCTCGCAGCGACAGCCTCTCGATCCAGCATTCGATTGACACTGAAGTGTTTACCTATATCGCGCAAGAATTCGATTGCGTTGAGATCCTTGGTCCAATCAAGGTTGTTCACCATTCTGGCTGGATTAGGTCCGTCGAAATCGTAGAAGCGCTCTACTTGGGTACGGATTCGATCAACCCACTCCCCAACGAGATCAGCGGAATTCAGGGTTCTTTCCCCTGACTCTTTTGGATCTCCAATTAAACCGGTGGCACCGCCAACTAAGGCCAATGGTTTATGTCCGAACCGCTGGAAACGTCGAACGGTGAGAATTTGAACCAGATTTCCCAGATGCAAGCTCGGCGCCGTGGGGTCAAAACCGCAGTAAAGAGTGATGGGATTCGAACATGCCTCTGTGAGTGCTTCTAGGTCTGTGCTTTGTGCAATAAGGCCACGCCATTGGAGTTCGGCAACTATTCCTTGATGGTTAATGGCTGAGTTCACTCCCCTATCTTGTCGCATCGACACTGGCTTAACAACGAGTGACACCCGGCGGAGTGATTCCATGAATCGGCCGGTGAGAACATGTGCCTGTGAGCCACACAGCCCAAAAAATGCGCAAAGCCGCTGAACACATTTTGGCTATTGACCAGGCATGTGCATCGATTATTGAAAGCAGTCCACTGTGCAATATTGGACGAAAGAAATATCAAGATGTCAATCATTTTCAAGCTCTTGTCAACTCTGTGATCGCGCAGCAACTTTCAGTCAAGGCAGCGGACACGATTACTGCTCGAGTTACGCTTGCATTAGATGGTGACGTCTCTCCGACGAGGATCCGAGATGTTGCTGACTTGGACCTCAGATCCGCAGGACTTTCTGGCGCAAAGGCTAGGACGATCAAGGAAATGGCGCATGCGTGGCATGTCAATGACTATGACTTTTCTGATCCGAAACTGACTGACCATGAGATCATCAGCGAGCTTACGAAACTCTGGGGCATTGGTCGTTGGACTGTGGAAATGTTTCTCATGTTTACTTTGCACCGTCTCGATATTTGGCCCACCGGTGATTTAGCAATGCGACGCGGGTGGGAAAAAATTCATGAGCTTTCTGATTACGTTGAACCTAAAAACCTTGATGGCCAAGGCGAGATTTTTCGCCCCTATCGGAGTGTCGCCGCCTGGTATTGCTGGCGCATAATCGATGGGGATAGCAGCACTTGGTAGAAGCGTGCGAGTCAGTCGCTCCAACGAGCTCGTTCGGAAGATATTAACTCTGACAGAACCTGCAATTGTTCGCGAATACGGACCGGTGCGGTTCCACCGAATGCATCTCTCGAACTCAAGGCTCCTTCAGTGTTGAGAACCTCGCGAACCCTTGGATTCAACGAAGAACTGATTTCCGCAAGTTCCTCATCGGTCAAATCCCAAAGTTCACAATCTCGACCTTCGGCTACCTGAACGCAACTGCCGGCGATTTCATGGGCACTACGAAACGGCACTCCCTCACGTACAAGCCACTCGGCAATATCTGTTGCTAATGCGAAGCCAGCAGGTGCACTGGCAGCCATAAGTTCTTGATTAAATCTCAACGTCCTGATCATCCCGGTCATCGCGGGCAACAGCACAAGCAGTTGCTCCACGGTGTCAAAAACTGGTTCTTTGTCTTCCTGCAAATCACGGTTGTACCCAAACGGCAGTCCTTTTAGAGTCGCCAGCAATCCAGTCAGATTTCCTATTAGTCGTCCCGATTTTCCGCGCGCCAATTCAGCGATGTCCGGATTCTTTTTCTGGGGCATGATGGATGACCCTGTTGACCATGCATCATCCAATTTTGCCCAGCCAAACTCACGCGATGCCATCAGGATCACTTCCTCTCCGATCCGAGAGAGGTGAACGCCGAGCATTGCGGTGACGAAGAGAAATTCAGCAACCCAATCTCGATCACTGACCGCATCAATCGAATTCCCCATTGCGCTATCAAAACCGAGTGCGGTCGCTACCAACTCCGGATCCAAACCCAAACTCGAACCGGCCAGGGCCCCTGCACCGAGGGGTGACCGAGCAGCACGGGAATCCCAGTCAGAAAGCCGCTCAAGATCCCGTCCTAGCGCATGAACATGTTTGGCCAACTCATGTGCAAACGACACCGGCTGCGCATGTTGCAGATGCGTGAAGCCGGGGGAAAATGTCAAGATATTTGCCTGGGATTGTTCAAGAAAAGCCTCTTGCAGGTCAATGATCTGACGAGCGATTCGCCGCGCGTGATCACGCAGATACAACTTGAAATCTGTGGCAACTTGATCATTGCGACTTCGGCCCGCACGAAGTTTGCCCCCGAGCTCACCAAGTATCTCAATTAATCCACGTTCAATGGCCGAATGGACATCTTCATCTTCGCTGTTTGGGACAAATTCGCCACTGGCAACTTGCGAACTAAGAGTTTTAATCGCTTGGGCGACCGACTGCACCTCTGTCTCGGTCAACAGTCCGGCCCGATGCAGTACCTGCGCGTGAGCATTAGTTTGCATCAGGTCATAGGGAGCAAGTTTCCAGTCAAAATGCGTTGAGCGACTCAACAAGACCATCTCGGGTGATGGACCTGATGTGAAGCGACCACCCCAAAGCCTGCTCTCACTATTTTTCGGAGAACTTGACTCACTCACTTTTAGGACCCGCTCTCAGCTAATGCAACCAGCTCGCTGCAAATCTTCTTGGCTTGATTTTCATTTCGGGCTACCATGAAAATGGTGTCATCACCTGCGACAGTCCCCAGAGTATCGAAACATCCGCTTCGATCAAGATGCCCCGCTAGATACTGAGCACCACCTGGTGGCGTGTGCACCACGACCATAACCTGTGAAAATTCAGCACTCAACAAAAGTTCATGCAAAGCACGAACAAGTGCCGGCTGTGACCCCTCGGCGCGCAATGAAGTGTTGGTGTCACTTGAGACCACATAGTGAGGTGCAGTTCCACTTGACCCGTGAGCCTTTACCGCTCCAAGAGATTCAAGGTCGCGAGATAATGTTGCCTGCGTGACACTGAATCCCTTATCTTGCAGGAGATCCAACAGTTCATTTTGGCTGTGAATGTTCTGGGACTTCACCAATTCAGCTATCAAGGATCGACGTGAACTTACTGTCTGCGGAGCTCTTTTGGATTCAGGCATGTCTATTCCCAATAAAAATTGAACAAGTCTTTTCCCACGCTGCAAGTGCCTGTTCGACCTCTGAGTCAGTGATTGTTAAAGCCGGAGCGAGTCGAATAGCCGTTGGACTTACTGCATTTACGAGTATTCCATTCTCCATGGCCTTTGCTGCGAAGATGGCTGAAGATTCATGTTCCCCAGCAAGATTAAGTTCAGCAGCTAGAAGTAACCCTCTTCCTCGCACGTGGTTCACCAATCCTTGAGACCTTTCGACAAGTTGTTCTTGCAGCGTGGAGCTCACATCAGTGGCGCGAGACAACAGACCCTCTTGTTCGATCACGTCAATCACTGCTAATGCGGCTGCACAAGAAACTGGATTTCCACCGAAAGTGGATCCGTGCGAACCAGGGGTAAAGAGACTTGAAGTGTCCCCAAAAGTGATGAGAGCACCGATGGGAAGTCCCCCTGCCAGGCTTTTCGCCAGCGTCATCGCATCGGGGGTAACCCCGCTCTCTGAATGAGCCCACCAAGACCCGGTACGTCCCATTCCGGTTTGGACTTCGTCAACAATCAATAGAGCGCCAACTTCTTTAGTCCACTCACGTGCGGCGCAAATAAATTCCTTGGTCAGAGAACGCACCCCAGCTTCACCTTGGATAATTTCCAAAAAGACGGCTGCAGTCTCCGAAGTTATTGCTTCCCTTAAGGCTTCCAGATCGTTGACTTTCACGACCGTTACGCCACCCAAAAGTGGGGCAAACGGAATCTGCTTTGAAGGCTGAGCGGTAAGAGACAAGGACCCCATGGTTCGACCGTGGAAGCTGTCTTCGACCACGACGACTTCACTTTTTCCTGTTAGCCGGGAGAGTTTCAGAGCGGCTTCATTTGCCTCTGCGCCAGAATTGCAGAAAAAAACTTTTGCCTCTGCGCAGCCAACCAACTCCTTCAACTTGCTAGCCAATTTGACGGAAGGCTCATTGATATACAAATTACTGGTGTGTACCAACTGCCCAACTTGATTAGAAACTGCCTGAACAAATTTAGCGTGCCCAACACCCAAAATATTGACTGCAATTCCACCGAGCAAATCAACGTACTCTTTGCCGTCGGAATCCCATACGAGTGATCCTTGACCCCGAACGAGGGTCACGGTAGGCGTGCCATAGGTACTGAGAAATACGTCATTCCAATTTAGTTTCATTCTGTGATCACTGTCCCCGAATGATCATCTTTAGCAAACGCATTCATCAACGAATGTTCAGTGCTTCCATTTACAATTTGAACACTCGCGCAGCCGTGACGAATGGCATGAAGCACGGACTCAAGTTTAGGAATCATGCCTTCGGTGACTTTCGGCAACAATTGTTCAACTTCAGCCACCGTCATCTCGGGAATCAACGAGTCTGGGTCTGGGTAACGTGCTAAG
>CAMAVT010000165.1 GCA_945861775.1 Bifidobacterium breve | reverse complement strand
GCATGCCCCATGAGGCGGGAAAATCCTTACCCATAGACTCTGCCACTCAATGTTGTTTGGCCAGTCCGGGGCGTAGCGTAGTGGCTAGCGCGCCTGCTTTGGGAGCAGGAGACCGGGAGTTCGAATCTCCCCGCCCCGACCATGTGGTTTGTTTTCATTAGTGGATCACACGTGAAATTGTCGGAAATATCCAACCTCAAGACCTGGAGCAATACATGAAGAGTGAGATCGAGACCCTCAGCCCAACCCGCATCAAGCTCAGCGTTGAGATTCCTTTTGCGGAATTGCAGCCCAGCCTGGATGAGGCACTCACCCGTATTGGCAAGCAGATCAATATCCCGGGCTTTCGTAAAGGCAAAGTCCCAGCCCGGGTAGTTGAGCAGCGCGTTGGCCGTGGCGCCGTGTTGGAAGAGGCAGTTAATAATGCGATCCCGAAGGCCTATGACGAACTCGTGGTCGAGAACAAAATCCGTCCCATAGGGCAGCCAACAATTGAGGTCACCGAAGTAGCTGACGGGGACAAGCTCACCTTCACCGCTGAAGTTGATGTTCGTCCAGAGTTCACCCTCCCCGCATTTGATTCATTGACGGTGGAAGTTGAGCCGGTAGTCCTAGAAGAATCCGATATCACCCAGCAAATCGATGCCCTTCGTGGACGCTTTGCAAATTTGGCCGAAGTGGATCGCGCTAGCGCCGACGGTGACGTCCTTTTGGTCAACATTTCGGGCAAGACCGAAACCGGTGATGAAGTTGATGACCTCAGTGCATCGGCAATGTCCTATGAACTGGGTACCGAAGGCATGCTGCTCGGTTTTGACGAAGCAGTCCGTGGAGCCAAGAAGGGTGAATCACGCACATTTGAATTCACTCCACAAAACGGCGACTGGGTAGGCGTTCCCTTAACAGTGACCGTCGAAGTAAGTGCAGTTCGCGAACGTGAACTCCCTGAGCTTGATGCAGATTTTGTTTCAATGGCGTCTGAGTTCGACACTGTTGAGGAGTTGCGCGCCGATATTGAAACCCGTCTTGGTCGCCTGAAGAAAATGGAACAGGGTAACGAGGCTCGTAACAAGATCCACGACGTTTTGCTGGAAAAAGTTGACTTGCCATTGCCCGAAGGCTTGATCGCGGCCGAGATTGAAGGTCACTTCCACGACGGACATGATTCAGGTGAAGAGCACCGCGCCGAGGTCGAAACCGAAATCCGCACGGGTCTTAAGAGCCAGTTCATTTTGGACAAGATCGCTGAAGACGAAGAACTCACTGTTGGCGAAAGCGAGCTCAGCGCCTGGCTCATGCAGCAAGCGCCGCGTTACGGCATGGCACCTGATGCGTTCGCTCAGGCTTTGGTTGAAGCCGGACAGGTCCCCATGGCCATGGCCGATATTCGTCGGGCCAAAGCCCTTGCCAAGGTGCTCGAGAGCGCCAAAGTGGTTGACACGAACGGTGTGGTTGTTGACCTTGCGGCACTTGATGCTGAGATGGCAGCCTTAGCTTCTGGTTCAAACCTCTCCAATTAATGAGGTGAATCCAGGGCCTCGGCGTTAGTGATGGCCGGGCTAGTGATGGCTGGGTAGATGTTGTCCGGGTCCGGCGCCTTGTCCCTTAGCGTCAACTATGTCGAAGACGCCCATCATGCCGTGATCTTCATGGTAGAGAAGATGGCAGTGGTACACACTTCTGCCGACAAAGTCAGAGAAGTTCGTGCGGAATCGCATATAGGTATTCCACGGAATCGTTGCGGTGTCTGAGTAACTGCGCAGAGGTGCAGGCCGCCGATTGCTGATCTCATTCGTCAGTGGATTCCAATCCCCGCGTTCGACAACGACAAAGTCATTCACATGAATATGGAATGGATGTTCCTCGTTTGCGGGGGCTCCAGCCATTGTCGATGAAGCGTTACGGATTACCCACTCTTCTGTGGTTCCTAGACGAACTTGAATGACATCTTTGAATGTGAGTTCATCAAAGATCATGCCGTCGATATAGAACTGTGGACTGCCGTTGACGAGGTTTTGACTCAGTGTGAGAACCCTTCGTTTGGCAACCGGTCCGGTGAGCCAACTCGGTGGTTCAGCGAGGTGAGTGGGCACGGAAACCGGGCGATCTTGTTCACCGGTGATCCGCATGCGCATGAGTGGTCGTGCCGGCCACACTGCCTTGCCCTGGTTGTAGCCCAATTGTCGAAGGTAAACGGTGCCTTGACCACGCCTTGCTGTGACGAGGACCCCGTATCTTTTACCGGGAGGCATGATCAATGTTTCGGTTTGCCATGAACGCCATACCATCGTGCCGTCTTCTTCCACGACGGTGAACTCGTGATCTTCAAGGCTGAGTGCGTAGTAGGTCGCCACTCCGATATTGCCGATCTGCCAAAATTGGGTCTCCCCAGGGCGAATGGATACGCGCGGGTTGAGCATGCCATTGACGTACAACTGTGTGTCATCGGTTGATAGTTCTTCGTAGTCAGCCCAAGAACCATCGGGGCTTAGGCCTCCCTCGCGCAGGGCGATGGTGTGTCTGCGCAGTCCCTGTATCTGTGGCAAAAGTGCGGCACCACCTTCAACGATGATCAGGCCAGAAAGCCCCGACCAGACTTGAGGCCCCGATTCGCTGTGATGGTGGGGGTGGTACCAGAACAGACCACCCGGATGGTCTTGAGGGATTTTGACGTCGTACTCGTGGGCTTCGCCAGGGTCAACCTCGATGAAAACATTGTCTTGATGTCCTTTGGGCGACACGTGCATGCCGTGGAAGTGCAGGTTGGTTGTGGTGGACCCGTTATTAACCAATCGAATCCGCATGTGATCCCCAGGCCGAACCACCAAAGTCGGAGCCGGAAATTCGCTGTTGTAGGTCGACAACCCGGAAACGGCTGAGCCGTCAACCATTGCGGTGCCCGGTTTCACCGTGAGTTGAACGCGCAATTCACCGTTCTTACTGCGAAGAACTTTGCCGAGGCGTGCTGGCCCGTCCGGAGTTCCCTGAAGGGCAACGCTCGCCCAGGCGCCGAGGGCACCCGCACTCGTTGCCGCAATGGCGCCGGCCCCACCGCCCAGGATCGCGAGGAGTTGCCTGCGGGAAAGACTCACTGAGAACCTCCTTATTGCCGGCGCTTTGCGCTTTATCCACCTGACGGTGATGGAAATTATTTGAGCGGAAGCATACTCACGCTTACCCGATAAAACGCGGGGCCTTCGGCTTGCCTGTTGCTTGTGCGTTTACTAGTTCGGCTATGGGCGAACTCGGCGCTTTTAGGCGAGTCTTTCCCTTCCACCGGGTTAGAGTTACGTCAGTATTTCAGAGCAAACCCGAATTCCGCGTGAATCAGAATGCGGAATTACCCAATGCGAGGAGACTCGGTGTCTAGTCAGCAATTTGAAGTGAACCAGCCTTTCGGTTTTGGCATGCGTTCCGGTGGCAGCATGGCCGGATTCGGCGACATGCTGGACGAGCGTCTGCTTCGCGAGCGGATCATCTGGCTTGAAGGCCCGGTCATGGATGACAACTCCAACCGAATCGCCAAGCAGCTTCAGGTGCTCGCGGCAGAAGACCCCGACAAAGACATTAGCTTGTACATCAACTCACCCGGTGGATCCATTTCTGCCGGAATGGTCATCTACGACACCATGGCATTGATCCCCAATGACGTCACCACCGTCGCAATGGGCCTTGCCGCTTCAATGGGCCAGTTCCTGTTGTGCGCGGGTGCACCCGGAAAGCGTTATGCCACACCGAATACTCGGATCATGATGCATCAGCCATCAGGTGGCCTTGGTGGAACCGCGAGTGATATCAAGATTCAGGCCGAGCAGATGCTGTTCATCAAAAAGCGAATGGCTGTTCTCATTGCCGAGCACAGTGGCCAGACTTTGGAGCAAATTGAAAAAGACTCAGATCGTGACCGCTGGTTTGATGCTGAAGCAGCTCGCGAGTACGGCTTGATCGATCACGTTTACAGCACTTCAGCAGACGCCCCCAAGGGCGAAACAAAGACCAAGGGAGCCACGAAGTGATTAACCCAACCAGTCGTTACATCCTTCCCGAATTTCGGGAGCGCACTGCAAACGGTGAGCGCACTCATAACCCGTACACGAAACTGTTTGAAGAACGCATTATTTTCCTCGGAGTTCAAATTGACGATGCTTCAGCCGACGACGTCATGGCCCAGTTATTGACACTGGAGTCAATGGACCCCGATCGTGACATTCAGATCTACATCAACTCACCCGGTGGCTCATACACAGCGATGACCGCGATCTACGACACCATGCAGTTCGTGAAGCCTCAGGTGCAGACCGTGTGTTTGGGTCAGGCAGCTTCGGCCGCCGCGGTCCTGCTCGCCGCCGGATCCCCCGGGAAGCGATTCGCCCTCCCACACGCACGAATTCTGATTCATCAGCCGTATACCGAGGGTGGAGGCCAAGGCTCCGACATTGAGATCCAGGCCAACGAAATCATCCGGATGCGCGTTGAAATGGAAGGAATTCTTGCCAAGCACACCGGTCGTTCGATTGAACAGATTGAAAAAGACATCGAGCGCGACAAAATCCTCACGGCCGACATGGCTAAAGATTTTGGCGTAATTGATTCGGTTATTTCCTCTCGTAAGGGCTAATTGCTGCCGATAGGTTCTATATAGACGGATCGTCTTTTCGACTTTGTCTCGACCCGCCCTGTGTATATCGCGCGTAAGTACCCCTTTAGGGGGTACGGTTACGGGGCTGTGGACCGAAGAATCTGATTAAGGGGCGTTGTGGCGCGTATTGGCGAGAGTGGCGACCTGCTGAAGTGTTCTTTCTGTGGAAAGAGCCAAAAGCAGGTCAAGAAATTGATCGCTGGCCCCGGCGTATACATCTGTGACGAATGCATTGACCTGTGCAATGAAATCATTGAAGAGGAACTCACAGACGCGAACACATCTGATCTTGGCGAATTACCCAAGCCTCGTGAGATTTACGCATTCCTTGATGAATACGTCATTGGTCAAGACGCCGCAAAAAAATCCCTCTCGGTTGCGGTGTACAACCACTACAAGCGCGTGCAGGCCGGAGCCATTCACAAGGGCAAAGAAGACTCGGTTGAACTCGCGAAATCCAATATTTTGCTTTTGGGACCTACCGGCTCTGGCAAGACCCTGCTCGCCCAAACGTTGGCCCGGGTACTCAATGTAC
>CAMAVT010000164.1 GCA_945861775.1 Bifidobacterium breve | reverse complement strand
CTTAGGCTCCTTGAACGCGGGTACTCCATTCGCTACAGCCTCAATACCGGTCAGCGCTGTGGTACCAGAACTAAAAGCCCTCGCGAGCAGAAGAATGAGGGCTAATCCCGTTAATGTTCCTTCCTGAGAGATTTCCCACGTGGAACTCTCCGCCAGCATCGGCGCTCCAGTAAGCGCCTTGAAAATCGCAACGCCAATCATTATGAATATTGAGGCAATGAACAGGTAAGTTGGAATAGCAAACATTCCGCCGGATTCCTTCACACCGCGTAAGTTGAGAAGTGTCACGACGACCACTGCGCCCACAGCAAACCAAACATTGTGTTGTTCAACAAACCCAATAGTTGAACCTAGATTTGCCACTGCTGCGGAAATTGAAACCGCCACGGTCAGCACGTAATCGATCAACAGCGCGCTGGCAACAAAGACACCCCAACGAGGTCCAAGATTGGTTGAAACTACGTCGTAGTCCCCACCGCCATTGGGATAGGCGCGAACGTTTTGTCGATATGAAGCAATAACCACGAAATAAACCACGACAACACATGCCGCGATCCATGGCCCAAATGCGAATAGTGAGGCGCCACCTAATGACAGGACCAGCAGGATCTCTTGGGTGGCATATGCATTTGAGGACAGGGCATCACTGGCAAAAACCGGCAATGCGATTCTCTTGGGCAATAAAGTTTCCGATAGACGATCACTGCGAAGGGCTCTGCCCAAAATCGTTCTTTTTAAGCCATCAGCAATCGACACGATCCCCAAGCGTAGACCTGCCGGATATGGCCGAGCGAACCCCCGGCGCCGACGTGTAGCGTAAGAGAGTGCATATTGTAATTTTGGGTTGTGGCCGAGTTGGAGCCCTGCTTGCGACTTGGCTAGACGAGCAAGGGCATTCCGTTGCCATTATTGACCAGGATGCTTCGGCATTTCGCAAGCTCAGTGCCAGCTTTGCGGGAGTGACAGTAAAGGGCATCGGCTTTGACCGTGAGACATTGGAGTCTGCCGGTATCAACCGAGCACACGCCTTTGCAGCGGTCAGCAGCGGTGACAACACAAATATTTTAGGCGCACGAGTAGCCAGGGAAACGTATGGAGTGGCGCACGTGATTGCTCGCATCTACGATCCAAAAAGGGCCGCGGTGTACCAGCGACTGGGTATTCCAACTGTTGCGACGGTTTCATGGACTGCAACGCAAATCATGAAAGCGGTACTCCCTACAGGGGCGACCGAAGAATTCACTGATGGAACCGGCACCATGATTTTGGCGGAAGTCCCCCTGCACGAGCGCTGGCTTGGCCGCAACGCCAGTGAGTTGGAGGAGTCAACGGGTGCCCGAATTGCATTTATCACCCGCTACGGTGCGTCAATCCTTCCAACCGCAAATTTGGTTATCCAGCAAGATGATGCCGTTCACTTGCTTTTTCCACCCGCAGAGCGAGAGCGAATTGAAGGCATTGCGCTTTTCGGAGAGACAGGAAATTCATGAGAGTCGCTATTGCAGGTGCTGGCAAAGTAGGGCGAGCGATCGCTCGCGAACTTATCCAAAACGGTCATCAAATTTTACTCATTGACCGCGATGCGGCTCAGGCCCGACCAGGAATCGTCGAGGGTGCCGAAGTCTTAATGGCCGATGCCTGCGAGGTTAGTGCCCTCGAAGAAGCACGTCTTTTTGAGTGCGATGTTGTCGTGGCTGCGACCGGTGAAGACAAAGTCAATTTGGTCGTTTCACTTTTGGCGAAGACTGAATTTGGGGTCCCACGCGTTGTTGCTCGGGTGAATCACCCAAAAAATGAGTGGATGTTTGATTCAACGTGGGGTGTTGACGTAGCGGTGTCCACTCCACGAATGCTGTCTGCTCTAGTTGAAGAAGCCGTCTCCGTCGGGGACTTGGTTCGACTGTTCTCATTCCGCCAGGGCGAGGCGGATCTAGTTGAAATCACTTTGGCTTCAGATTCACCCGTTGCTGGCCAAAGGGTCGGTGCTCAGAGCTGGCCAGAAGATACGGCATTAGTCGCGATAGTTCGGGGTGACCGGGTAATAGCCCCAACAGCTGACGATCCGTTGGAAGTAGGAGATGAACTCATTTTCGTTGCAGCACCACGCCAAGAGTCCGCATTACAACAGATGCTGGGTCACTCCTGAGATTTGCTAGCTTCCAATTTGTTATAAATCGGCTGCAATATTCGATACGTGAAATAGGCAGCCGCTAAGAACAACGGCCAGCCCATAACCACCTTAAGAACACCGAGTGCACCAATTGCCCCAGCCAGAAAAATGGGCAGTTGCACGGCCAACCTCAAGAAAAACATGCCGGCCCAGATCCACGTCGCTGCAGCCGCCGCGCGGCTGTATTCGGGAATGGCACGCCATTTCATACCTGTTCCGCTGAAAATTCCAAGGAACACGCCCAATATTGGCCAGCGCACCAAGATCGAAATCAGGAAGACCGTTCCATAGACGGCGTTCGTGAACAGACCAGGAAGAAAGAAGTTTTCGGCCTTACCGGTCCAGGCCGAAAAACCGGCTGCAATGCCTACGCCCACCAGCCCTGCGATTACCTGTTGAAGCGAGTCTTTACGAATCATTCGATAAACAGCAATTGCAATGCCAACGGCGAGTGCCGACCAAAGAGCAATCTGCAAATTATCTGGTTGAATCAAGTACACAATAACAAAAACGAGTGTTGGTGCACCACTGTCAAACAGGCCACGCCACCCACCAATTGCTTTATCAAGCATTATTCGCTCGGCGCGAATGTCAGCAGGAACCACGCTTTCTCGATCTGAATTCGGGCCGTTCTCTGAAACGGGATCAATCTGCTCGGGATTAGTCATTTGGACAGGGGTCTCAATTCATATCGTGGGTTGAAAATAACGGAACGATCGGCATTGCACGTTAGGCGGCCACACACTTTCACGGTTCGACCCGCAACGATTCCAGGAATGATTCGACGTCCCATCCACACAACGGTAACCACACCTGATCCATCGTAGAGTTCAATCTCAAGTGCCGGTGATTTGCTTGACGGCGCGATACTCACACTGCGGATGTTTCCCACGACCTCGACCTGTGCGCCGGGTTGGCATTGATCAATCAGTTGCGTTTGGATTTCAGCCAAGGCACCGAATTGGTCTCGTAATTCCTTTGATTCAAGTTCTGCGGTGGATGCAGTGAACTTACGGTAGGCGCGAGTGATCGCATTCATCGGATTTATCGGGTTTCCGTGATTTCTGGACCACGAGCAAATGGGTTCAGATTCGGTGAGTTGACGGGTAAAGCTTGGTCCGTGTTGGTGTTGGCGGGCAAATTCATCACCAGTGGAGCACCCGGGGCCATTGCCGATCCTCCACGCACCACTATGACACTCGTGAGAATCTGCGTGAGCAGAACTGCGGCATCTTGGTCCCGCGCCCCCTTACCCATGAATACAGCCCGCAGAAACCACCGAGGGCCGTCAACTCCAACAAATCGGGCGGGCTGCAGGCCCCCACTCTCACCGTTTGCCTGGACTTGAGCCACGACCTCTAGGCCAAATTTCCCCTGGGCGGTTTCCACCAGGCCCCCCGATGAATTGATGGTTGACTTCAGCGAATCGATGACTTCCGGCCACATGCCGCCGGTCTTACGCGATGCATATGGCTGAAGTTGCATGCCGCTTTCACCGTCACGCAATGTCAATTGCGTGATTCGACCTGATCCTTGGTCTGCTTGGACTTGAACCTCAACGCCTTCAGGAACATACAGTCGCAAGGAACCGAAATTCATGGTCCGCCCGGGGTCTGAATCCTCACTCGGAACGTCGGGATCAGATTCATCCCATGGGCCACCATCGATCCCTCTGCGGTATGTCATGTACCTATCCTCTCAGGGTGAACTTGAGTTCACTAACACTGTGCGCGTCAGTGTCGAAATCCACCACTGGACCCAAAACCCTGTTCACTTCGAACTGAACCTGGCAATTCGGAAACCTCAACCAAGGTGAATTCGGGTATCTGTTGAATCACAATTTGAGCAATTCGGTCTCCTCGCTCGATCCTGACCGTCGTCGCAATATCTGAATTAATCCCAATCACCGATATTTCACCGCGGAATCCCGCGTCAATTGTTCCAGGAGAATTGATCAACGTGAATCCAGTTCTTAAAGCCAGTCCGCTTCGTGGGTGAATAAGCCCAACGAAGCCCGGTGGCAAAGCAATTGAAATGCCGGTAGGGATCAGGACTCGTTGGCCCGGAGCCAGCTCAACATCAACACGCGCCCGCAGGTCGAGCCCGGCATCGCCCGGATACTCACGTTGCGGGAGCGGCAGGTCAGGGTCAAGCCGCTGGATAAGTACTTCGTGAATCATGGATTTACCTCAAAACCTTGTGCTGCAAACGGTGTGTCCTTGACAGTGGACCTATCACCATTTTTCAAAAAGTGTTCAGCTCCAACTTGAATGAAAATTGAATTAGCTATAACAGCCACCGGTCCGTCAACACTATTAAGACGGGCAGTTGCTACCCCATAAATTTTGCGCCCCTCCTTGCCCAGGATTTCAGCGTGGAAGTAAAGAATCGAGCCCACCGGTACCGGAATACGAAATTCACACTCAAGTCTTCCCGTCACGGCGCGTTCACCTACTAGCCAGTTCAATGTGCCCAAAGCCTCGTCGAGGGCCGCACTCAGCACTCCTCCGTGCGCCAATCCGGACGCCCCTTGGTGGTACCGGGTAACCGTGAACGTGCCCACCACGCTCATGTCCGAGCCGGCAAACATCAGCATGTGAAGCCCAGTTTCGTGATCTTCACCGCAGCCAAAGCACGATTGATAATGTGACGGGATTTGGTCGCCGGGTTTAGGTGCTTGTACCGCCCTTGGTGGCAGGGTCGCACCTGGTGGAACAGCGGATGCCGAGGGTTTCATAGACATGACACATGCACCATACTCCGATTGTGGTGTACCGCGAAAGACTCCTACCGGGTGCCCCAATCCTGCTTCTCGGCTTGGGGCTCTTCCTCATGGTGGGACTTGCCTATTCGGCGGCCTTTGGCTCCCTGGTCGGATTTCTATTGGCTCTCGGCATCAGTATGTTGTACATCATTTTTTCGATTACTAATGCTCCTCAAATCCGTGTCGAAACTCGGCCGGGCGGGGTGTTCCTCTCGGCCGGGCGTGCGAGGATCAATGTCACCATCATCGGATCTATCCATCAACTAACACCCACTCAAAGACGCGAAGTTGTTCTGGGTACTCGAAAT
>CAMAVT010000163.1 GCA_945861775.1 Bifidobacterium breve | reverse complement strand
CATAGGTGTCCGTATTGCGATGCCATTCGAGTTTTTGAAGTTCTCTGATCGTGGTGGCTTTGGGTTTTTCTTTACAAAAAGCAAAAAAATCATGGATGCCGATGAGACATTGGCTGGCTTCATTGAGTCGGTCAATGTCCAGTGG
Source organism: Bifidobacterium breve (assembly GCA_945861775.1). Classification (GTDB taxonomy): domain Bacteria; phylum Actinomycetota; class Actinomycetes; order S36-B12; family S36-B12; genus UBA4592. Next base: position 5,190 of record CAMAVT010000163.1, on the reverse strand, counting down.
AACCGGCCACTGCAGGACTTCATGACGGTGAAGTGGTTGCGGACCAGTGGGGTCATCACACACCGTGTAGCTGTATTCACGCCACAAGGCAGAGAACCGTGCATCAAAACCATAGGGCGCTTCTTCGATTCTTCGAATCCGAATGTCGCCCGGCAACGCTTTGTTAATTCGCTCAGCAGTGAGTTTTTCTAGTTCGGGGTGATCACGGGGGAGGTCAAAATGAAAGACCTGATTACGCGCATGCACACCCGCATCCGTGCGCCCGGCCACAATTGTCGGTAATTCAAGTTGATGAATGAGTGCGCCAATAATGTTTTCTACTTCACCCTGAACCGAGCGGGCTTCCATTTGTGATGCCCACCCGTGAAAGCCCGAGCCGTCATAGGAGAGGAAGACACGCAGACGAATCAGCCCGTCCCCGGGGAGTCCGGGAACGGGCTGATCAATATCGTGTTGCGAGCTCAGGAATTACTCCTTGGCCGTTGCTTCATCACTTGAGGCAGCCTCTTCTTCGTCTAGCTCATTAACCGGCTCGGCGCTTTCCTCTTCGAGGACTTCTTCCGTATCCGACTTGATTTCTTCTGCGACTTCGGCTGCTTCAGTCTGAACGGGTGCTGCTGCTGCGCTTTCCTTAGCGGCACGCTTGGTGGCGCCAGTGGCTTCAGCAACTACCTGCTCGAGCATTGGCTCAACAAGTTCGATGATCGCCATGGGTGCATTGTCGCCCTTGCGGTTACCGATCTTGATGATTCTGGTATAGCCACCTGGACGACCCGCATAGCTTGGGCCGATCTCGGTGAACAGTGTGTGCACGACACCCTTGTCCTTGACCACGGTGAGAACCCGGCGACGTGCCGCGATGTCTCCGCGCTTTGCGAAGGTCACCAAACGCTCTGCAACTGGTCGCAGTCGCTTTGCCTTTGCATGGGTAGTCGTGATGCGCCCGTGCTCAAAGAGAGCGGTCGCGAGATTGCCCAGCATGTGCTTCTCGTGTGAGGCTCCCCCACCGAGGCGGGCTCCCTTAGCTGGCGATGGCATCTTGTCTCCTTATTAATCTTGGTCAGTCCGAGTACGCAGCGGGCTCTTAGAGCTGCTCGTCCTCGGGGTAGGCATCTTCGGTGAAAGTAGCGGCAACTTCTTCAACTTCTTCGGGGTCGACATCCATATCAACATCGGTGTCATCGAAGTAAACAGCGGTACTGGGGTCAAACCCGGGAGGGCTGTCCTTGAGCGCAAGACCGAGGCCGTGCAGCTTTACCTTGATTTCATCAATTGACTTGGCGCCGAAGTTGCGGATATCGAGCAGATCAGCCTCACTGCGGGTGATCAATTCACCAACAGTGTGGATGCCTTCACGCTTGAGGCAGTTGTATGAACGCACTGTCATGTCAAGCTGCTCAATGGGTGTTGACAGCTGCTCGGCAACGAATGCATCCGTTGGGCTTGGGCCAATATCAATACCTTCGGCATCGACATTCATTTCCCGAGCTAGACCAAAGAGTTCAACCAAAGTTGAACCGGCAGAGGCAACTGCATCACGTGGGAGCATGCATGGCTTGGTCTCAACGTCAAGGATCAACTTGTCGAAGTCGGTGCGCTGCTCAACACGAGTAGCCTCAACTTTGTAGCTGACCTTGAGCACCGGCGAGTAGATCGAGTCAACCGGGATACGGCCAATCTCCTGCTCTGGGTGCTTGTTCATGGTTGAGGGAACATAGCCGCGACCGCGCTCAACAACGAGTTCGATCTCGAGCTTGCCTTTGTCATTGAGAGTTGCAATGTGAAGTTCTGGATTGTGGACTTCAACGCCTGCTGGTGGCTGAATGTCAGCTGCGGTCACACTGCCTGAACCTTGCTTACGCAGGTACATTACGACTGGTTCATCAATATCACTGGAGACAACGAGTCCCTTGAGGTTCAAAATAATCTCGGTGACATCTTCTTTGATTCCGTCAATTGTGCTGAACTCGTGCAGAACCCCATCAATGCGGATGCTGGTAACCGATGCACCCGGGATTGAGGAGAGCAATGTGCGACGAAGTGAGTTACCGAGTGTGTAACCAAAACCTGGTTCAAGGGGTTCCAACACGAAACGTGAACGGAACTCGCTGATGGGTTCTTCGGTGAGAATTGGACGTTGACTAATGAGCACTTTTTGTTTCCTTCCAGCGATACCCTCTATTTGATATCGCGTTTCTCAGCTCGATTCGAATGAATCGAGATTGGTTACTACTTGGAGTAAAGCTCAACAATGAGTTGTTCGTTGACCTGAGTATCGATCGCCGCACGAGCTGGGATCGAGTGAACGAGGATGCGCATTTTCGATGGCACTACCTCAAGCCAAGCGGGGACTGTCTTTTCGCCGATCTCAGCGTGAGCCACGATAAACGGAGTCATTTGCAATGAACTTGGGCGGACATCGATCACGTCACTCGGGGAAACCCGAAATGATGGAATGTCGACCTTGTGACCATTGACCAAGATGTGACCGTGGTTGACCAACTGGCGAGCCATGTCGCGACTCTTAGCGAAACCTGCGCGGTAAACCACATTGTCCAAACGGCTCTCAAGGATCTTCAGCAGGTTCTCGCCGGTCTTGCCAGCTTGACGCTGGGCTTCCTTGTAGTAGTTAGAGAACTGCTTCTCCAAAACACCGTACATACGGGTTGCCTTCTGCTTCTCGCGAAGCTGCAACAAGTACTCGCTCTCCTTTGACCGGCCGCGACCATGCTGGCCGGGTGGGTAAGGGCGCTTCTCGAATGGGCATTTTGGTGACTCACACTTCGAGCCTTTGAGGAACAACTTCATTTTCTCGCGGCGGCACCGCTTGCAATCTGCGTCCGTATAACGCGCCATGATTATCTCCTATTTTCTAAGTGTTGTTAAAAAGGTCCGCGAATTAAACGCGTCGACGCTTCTTTGGACGGGTTCCGTTAAATGGCACTGGCGTTACGTCGGCGATAGAGCCAACTTCAAGCCCGGTTGCTTGCAGTGAACGAATTGCAGTCTCGCGACCCGAACCCGGTCCCTTGACGAACACGTCAACCTTGCGCATGCCGTGCTCCATTGCGCGACGAGCAGCAGATTCAGCTGCTAACTGTGCGGCGAATGGAGTGGACTTGCGGCTACCTTTGAATCCAACCTGACCGGCAGATGACCAGGCAATAACTGCACCCGTCGGGTCAGTGATGGACACGATGGTGTTGTTGAACGTGCTCTTGATATGAGCATGGCCATGGGCCACGTTCTTCTTTTCCTTGCGACGCACTTTCTTTGCGCCTGGACCTTTGGGGGCCATGTGTGATTCCTATTCTTTAGAGGTTTGGGATTCGCAATTAGTTGCGAGATCGTTCGCTTAGACCTTCTTTTTACCGGCAACTGTCTTACGTGGACCCTTACGCGTACGCGCATTTGTGTGGGTGCGTTGCCCGCGGACGGGAAGACCCTTGCGGTGACGAATTCCCTGATAGCAACCAATTTCAACCTTACGGCGAATATCAGCTGCAACCTCGCGGCGCAGGTCACCTTCTACTTTTAGATTTGCTTCGATCCAGTCGCGCAATGCGAGTGTTTGATCGTCGGTGAGATCCTTTGATTTCATTTCAGGATCGATACCGGTCGCTGCGAGGGCTTTAGCAGCCTGCGAACGGCCAACACCGTATACGTAGGTAAGTGCGATTGCCATGCGCTTTTCGCGGGGCAAATCGACACCGATAAGTCGTGCCATGGGCGTACTCTCTTTTCAGTAATTCACGGGGTCGTGTGGTGGGAGGACCAATCCAGCCCGCCAAGGCTGGTCTTCGGCCCCGTGGCCGAAGGTATCGTCCGTATCTGTTGATACGGGGTCGGGTTCTCCCTGTACTTGGTGCCCAGGTTTTCTCTCCCGGTTACACCCCAGTGCTTAAAGCCGTAAAGCTTCGTGCGTGCTTAGCCCTGGCGTTGCTTGTGACGAACGTTTTCGCAAATAACCATGACGCGACCGTGGCGACGGATGACCTTGCACTTGTCGCAGATCTTTTTGACGCTGGGTTGCACCTTCATGGTTACTCTTCCTCGAGTTTCTCGTAAAAACGGTTATTACTTGTAACGGTAAACAATGCGGCCACGGGTGAGGTCATAGGGCGACAACTCAACCACAACACGGTCATCGGGCAGAATCCTGATGTAGTGCATCCGCATTTTGCCACTGATGTGGGCGAGCACTTTGTGCCCGTTATCTAGCTCTACCCGAAACATTGCATTAGGCAAAGATTCAGTGATCAAACCCTCAAGCTCGATCGCGCCCTCTTTTTTTGCCATGTACTCCGCTTCCCTATGGTTACAGCCAGAAATGTTCACCACTTCAGCCGTCAGAGTCTACGCAGGACCGTTCCCTACCATGAAGTTGGGGTACCTTCCCCTATGGCGGGCTAATTAATCAACTGTCCGAAATGGGATTTTTGCCCTATTCATTCCCCTACGGATTAACCCGATAGGTAAATGTTTCCTCTAAGGGTGCATATTTCCCTTTCTGAGGGGCTGTGAGGGTGACTTCAACGACCGACGGCTCATAGACGGACACATCGATGTAGGTCCCCTCTTTACCTGCGATCACCTCACATTTGGGGCTTGGGTTGGGTGAATTCCATTTTCTTATGATCGAGCAGTCTGCACTTACTTTGGCGACCTGCCCTGCATTAGTCATGAAGGTACCGGGGCCGAATTGGTTGATACCCGGCTTGAGCTTCTTGGGGGCAGTCCAGCGGGTGATCACCTTTTGCTCCTTGCCTACGGCAACGGTGACGACGACATCTTGGGTTTCTCCCGCTGGTGTGAGCACGGCTACTGAAATCTTCTCTTCCCCTATAAAACCTTCCTTCGGGGTATAGATCACTGTGCCATCGACCACTTTGGCTGTGCCATTTTGGGGCGGATCAACCGCTGTAACGGTGGAGCCCTGAGGCACGCCCGGGATGTCATCGGCAGTGATCGTGGTGGGAGTTGCCGGATCGGTCCGATCAGCAGGCATCGAGGTTGTCGGTGTGGCTGACGGACTCGCTGATGGGCTCGCTGATGGACTCGCTGCCGAACTCGCTGCCGAACTCGCTGACGGACTTGGCGAAGCTGACGGACTTGGCGAAGCTGACGGACTTGGCGAAGCTGACGGACTTGGCGAAGCTGACGGACTTGGCGAAGCTGACGGACTTGGCG
>CAMAVT010000162.1 GCA_945861775.1 Bifidobacterium breve | reverse complement strand
CAGGAAACGGACTGAAAGGAAAGATAATGCCGAAGCAAAAGACCCATAGCGGTGCCAAGAAGCGATTCAAGGTAACCGGTTCCGGAAAAATCATGCGTGAGCAGGCCAACAAGCGCCATCTGCTCGAGGTGAAGTCAAGCAAGAGAACTCGTCGCCTTGCCGCCGACCAGCAAGTTTCACCAGCAGATTTGAAGTCAGTCAAGAAGCTTCTTGGCCGCTAATCTCAGTGACAAATTGTCTTAAATGTCAGCATAAATAAATATTTTTCAACTAACGAATATCAGGAGAAGTCATGGCACGCGTAAAGCGTTCAGTAAATGCTCACAAGAAGCGTCGGGTAATTCTCGAGCGCGCTTCCGGTTATCGCGGACAACGGTCACGTTTGTACCGAAAGGCCAAGGAGCAGGTTACGCATTCGATGGTTTACGCATATGCGGACCGCCGTAAGCGTAAGGGTGATTTCCGTCGACTGTGGATTCAGCGCATCAACGCTGCGGCCCGTGCACATGACATGACCTACAACCGCTTCATTCAGGGATTGAAGGCCGCTGACGTGGAAGTGGATCGACGCATGTTGGCGGAACTCGCCGTGAATGACGAGGCAGCTTTTGCCGCATTGGTGGAAGTCGCTCGCGCAGCTGTTCCAGCGCAGAGCGTCTAGTTGCGCACCATAACCTCGCGTAAGTCGGAGCGGGTCAAGGAGCTTACAAAACTTCACAAGAAATCGTCTCGATACGCAGCGGGGCACTTTCTAGCCGAGGGCCCATCCGTTGTCGCGATGGCTCCCAGTGATCGAATCGAGGAACTCTTCTTGACTGAGGAGTACCTCGAGCAATTCGAAAGTTTTGACACGGCAACAACGCTGGTTTCTACTGAAGTCATGAGTGCTTTATGTGAGTCGGAGTCGCCACAGGGGGTGTTGGCCCTGTGCTCAATTTCTACTCAAGACTCAACCGATATTCTGTCACGTCCAGGTCAAATAGTGATTGTTGATTCATTGTCGGACCCAGGGAACATGGGAACAATTATTCGGACTGCCCATGCAGCTGGTGCCGCTGGAATTCTCACATTCGGTTCATGTGTTGACCCGCTTAACTCAAAGGTTGTTCGTAGTAGCGCAGGTTCACTTTTTCACGTCCCGATAGCTCAAGTTGCCGGACCGGAAGTGTTGCCCAAGGATCGACCAGTTTTCGTCCTTACCGGTGAGGGCTCCGTCGAACTGCACCCTGGCATTACGGCGGGTGCCAGTAATCCAATTTGGGTAATTGGTTCAGAGGCCCACGGGGTAAGCGACACTTGGGGCTCCGGCAAGTGGAGTTTTACCGGTGTTCGGATCCCGATGGACCCCGGAGTTGAGTCACTCAATGCCGCAGTCAGCGCGGCACTGTGCCTTTACTCACATGTGATTTAGTCAGTCATTGAGTGAAAATGCTCTTCAACACGCGCCGTTGAGTACTGCTTCGCCGCTCCCATAGTGCGAAAATAGGGGCATGTCGTACACGCAGCTGCCAATATTTGATGAGACCGGATACGTAATCGTGGATTCCTACAACCAAAAGGCCGATCCGCACGAGTGGGAAAACTTGGTTTTCGTTGATTGGAAGTCTTCCGGTGATACGCGTTTTGCGCCGCTCGCGAGTGCGTATGGCGATATGGAGTGCGACGGCTTTTGGAATCACACGCCTCCGAAAACAGACAAAGATGGTGTGTGGGTCCAGGAAAATGTCGATATCGCTCCGATTCTCACCAGGCGGGCACAAGAAGTCGGCGCGAATATTGGCCGTTGTCGGGTGATCGAATTGCAGCCGAACACCTACGCGGACGCAATTTATAATTTGCACAGAGACGACAACAATCGACTCAACCCCGAGGGAACAGGTTGGATCGTTCGTTCTTTCTATAACTTGACTGACAATCCCGATTCCATGATGATCCTGCGAGAGGATCGCGATGATCCATCAACTGAGGTCCGGGTTCCCCTGCCAGCGGGTGCTCAAGTTGTAATTGACACACAGCGCCTCTATCACGCAGTGTGGCATCCTGGAGATCAACCGCGTTACTGCCTGATCACTTCGTATGAGTCCGGCCCTGAATTGCAAGCATGGATTTCGACTCGAAACCCCATTGCCAGTATTGAATCACCATTTTTAGAGCCGGCCATAATTGTGCAAGGTAATGAGGCTGCGATGAATAAGCGTGCCGCTCGGGCTGCTGCTCGGGCCGAATCCAGCCCTGGTGCGGATTCCAGCATGGAAGTACTCTCCGAGGCGTAGTCACTCACCGCAGTATTAGGCTTGTCAGAAAATCAACCATCCGTCCACTGAAAATTGTTTGTCAGGAGTCTTCGAGTGCAACAGACTGTGCCTTACTCCGCGGTCCTTGACGAACTCGAGGCAGAAGCGATACATATTTATCGTGAGAGTGCCGCGGCATTTCGAAACCCTGTTCTGCTCTACAGCATTGGCAAGGATTCATCAGTTCTCTTGCATCTCGCTATCAAGGCGTTTTACCCAGCACCTTTGCCTTTTCCTGTAATGCACATTGATACGACATGGAAATTCAAGGAAATGATTGAATTCCGGGACAAGAGAGCTAATGAACTTGGGCTGGATTTAAGGATCGCGCAGAACCTGGAGGCAATGGCTGAGGGAGTAACTCCTTTTTCACACGGCACCCACGAGTACACCCGACTTATGAAAACCGTGGCGCTCCGGGAGGGCATTGATAGATACGAATTTGATGCAGCGATAGGCGGTGCGCGCCGAGATGAAGAGCGCAGTCGTGCAAAGGAACGTATTTTTTCATTGAGGGAACCGGGACACCGTTGGGATCCACGAAAGCAACGACCTGAGTTCTGGCGGACGGCAAACACGCAGCTGGCGCCCGAGCAAACTATGCGAGTTTTTCCACTGTCGAATTGGACCGAACTTGATGTTTGGCGCTACATAGAACGTGAGGAAATTGAGATACCAGGCCTCTATTTTGCCAAGGAACGACCAGTTGTTGAGCGAGGTGGGACCTTGCTCATGGTCGACGACGATCGTTTCCCGCTCAATGAAGGTGAAGTTCCCGTCATGAAGAGTGTGCGTTTTCGAACACTTGGCTGCTATCCATTATCGGGAGCTGTCGAATCAACCGCAGATAATCTGGCCGACCTGATCTCGGAGATGGAAACGAGCAAAGTTTCCGAGCGCTCTGGCCGTCTCATTGATGGTGAGGGCGGCGGTTCCATGGAAGCTAAGAAAGCTGAAGGCTATTTCTAATGAGTGGACAAACTCCAGTACTTCATCTGGTTACCTGTGGGTCAGTCGACGACGGCAAGTCAACACTGATCGGTCGCTTACTCGTTGAAACCGACAGTGTCCCGATCGACCAATTGGAGTACGCGCGCACGACGCGGCGTGGGGGATCTACGGTCCCTGTCGGTGAAGTTGATTACTCGCTGTTGACCGACGGTTTAGAAGCCGAACGCGAGCAAGGCATCACAATCGATGTGGCGTACCGGCACCTCAACCTACCCAATGGCAGACGGGTGTTGATTGCTGATTCACCTGGACATGAGCAGTACACCCGCAATATGGCGGTAGCTGCTTCGAATGGAGATGTTGCGGTACTTCTTGTCGATGCTGCTCGAGGGGTTCGGCCGCAAACCCACAGGCACCTCACAGTTTGCGCTCTTATGGGTGTGCAAACGATCATTGTTGCCGTCAACAAGATGGACCTCGTCGATTACTCCCATGAAGTTTTTGAACAAGTAATGGGGGAAGTGCGAACAACAGCTGCTCGTTTGGGAGTTCAGCAAATTGATGGCATTCCCGTCAGTGCTGTCACCGGCGCTAATGTTGCAACGAAATCTAACGCAATGCCTTGGTACAAGGGTGAGTCGTTACTGGGTGCACTTGCCATTTGGGAGCCACTTGGCCGCGTAGCCGATGAAGGTTTTCGGTTCCCGGTTCAATTCATTGTCCGTGCTGAGGGTAATTTTCGGGGTTACGCAGGAACGGTTGTCGCTGGATCGATTAGTACAGGAGACGAGGTTGTCGTCGCCGACTCCGGTCGCACCGCCAAAATTGCGCGTATCGTTACCGCTGACGGAGACTTAGGTGTGGCAACGTACGGTCAGGCGGTCACGCTAACGCTCGACCACGAAGTTGATGTAACCCGCGGAGATATTTTGGCAGCTGGAACGGTTTTACAGCCCGCAGACCGATTTGGCGTCGACATGGTGTGGTTGGGTGAGGAACCGCTAGCTCACGGCCGCTCCTATCTGCTGATCTCTGGGTCCCGCTCAGTCCCCGCCACGGTTACTAACGTGCGGCATCGTCTTGATGTTGTTTCGGGGCATGAGCATGCCGCTCGAGTATTGAACATGAACGACATTGGGCGAGTCGAGATCGCGACAGATCGACCAATTCCCATGGATCCATACTCGTTGTGCAGAGATACGGGCGGGTTTTTGCTTGTGGACAGAGTGACAGCTGACACGGTTGCCGCTGGACTTTCTCGACACGCAATGCGTCGGGCGTTCAATGTTGTTCCACATGTCTACGACGTTGATCATCAAGCTCGTGCTTCACTAATGGGACACCCTGCTCGAGTTGTATGGCTCACTGGACTTTCCGGTTCGGGCAAGTCAACGATCGCCGATGCAGCCGTGCGTAAATTGCATGCGATGGGAATCCATACCTACGTTCTCGACGGTGACAATATGCGAACAGGACTAAATAAGGACCTCGGGTTTACACCGGAGGATCGTGCAGAAAATGTTCGTCGTGTAGCCGAAGTGAGCAAACTCATGCGAGACAGCGGAGTTGTTGTATTTGTTGCATTGGTATCCCCATTTCGATCTGATCGTGAGAGCGCAGCGACCCTCTTTGATAAGGGCGATTTCATTGAAGTGTTTGTTGATACCCCGGTAGACGTCTGTTCTGAGCGTGACCCTAAGGGACTCTATGCAAAGGCGGCGGCAGGTAATTTGCCCAATATGACAGGTGTTGGTCAGGCTTATGAACCACCATTGAATCCTGACCTAATTGTTCACGGCACCGGTGATCTTGATACCAGTGCCGACTTACTCGTTGCCGCGATTTTGGAGGCTTAGGTTGTCAGCTCCCAATAAGTCATTCGACCCAAAGCAAGTCTCAGCGCTTAATGCTGATTCCGTTGATGAAATGGTTGCCGGCGCACTCACAGCATTTAACGCAGCGATGGATTTGGAATCCCTCAAGGCCGCCAGAATCGAACATTTCGGTGATCGTTCCCCAGTAGCCTTGGCGAATCGGGAAATTGGAGCACTGCCTCCTGACGCCAAGGCCGAGGTGGGAAAAAGAATCGGAGAAGCTAAAGCGCGGATC
>CAMAVT010000161.1 GCA_945861775.1 Bifidobacterium breve | reverse complement strand
GTTGATATTGAGGGAAGCCACTTAATTTCACCTGGGTCAAAGTGATTGAGGCAACAGAAGTTGTAGGCGTAACCCACATGCTGGCCCCTGCGGAATCAACTCCGTTGCCAAGAATTCGTTCGGTTTCTAGTGTCCACTGAGGCAGGTCTGTCTCACCCGCATAGTTAAAAGGCGTGAATTGCCATCCACGGACATCAACGGGAGCACCTTTTGCATCTTTTGCTGAGACCTTAATGTCCTCCGCATCTACGTCACCAAGAACGAAACCCCACGTGCCAGGGATGGGCGAGGAATCAAATGTCAGAGTCACTGATCCTTCCGGCTTCCCGCTTGCGACTCCGCTTGTCAGGTATTGCTGACCGCGCGAGCTTCCAAAATATTCTCCAAATGGTGTATTTCCAGTCAAGGTCGCACTCTTGGCAACATTCAGACTCGAATTCGTTGATGTGAGTTCAATGTTGGGAAATTCTGTTCCGAGCAAAATTGCAGCCCCCGAGGTTGGTGGGGCATTCAAGGTCCAAGCTGCATAAACGCCGGTCCCACTAACTGCGTTAGATATTGGAATTAGCGTCACGGTTGCGGCGGCCGTAGTGGCGATTGCTGTTGCCAATACAAGCGGGATTCGAAATTTCATAGCCAAATAATACGTGCTTTTTCACTCAGGTCCACATCTGAAGACGACAAGAGCGCGTTACCCGATGGTGGTGTCAAATTGACATGGGGCTAACCCTGCGCCAGAGTCAGCGCATGAACAATTTGGCTTTGATTGGTCCCTTCATCCCTTCACCAAATCGCCCCGATCCCATCGCCACAATTATTGCCCAAGGTGAACTGCGAGTCCCCGCACTTCTGCCAATTCGATACTCCCGTATGTCACAAAGCGCTTTCGCGTTCTATCGCGGTACCGCCGCCCTGATGGCAAATGACCTAGGTCCAAGGCCCAACTCAGGCTTGATCGTCCAACTTTGTGGTGACGCACATTTGGGAAACTTTGGAATTTTTGCAACCGCTGATCGCAGAACAATTTTTGATGTCAACGATTTTGATGAAACTTTCCCCGGACCGTTCGAATGGGATGTGCAGCGCATGGTTACCAGCTTTGCAATAGCGAGCGCGGATCGATCAGAAGAATGCCGGGAAGCAGTCATCCGCGCTGGCGCTGAGGCCTATCGAATGGCGATGGCGGCATTTGCAACATCAACATTTGTGGACACGTGGTACTACCGCGTAGATGCGAAAAGTTTAAAGGCTGTTACAAAAAGTGGTGCACTTTCTGAAAGCGGCATGGCCAAGATGAACAAGGGCTTTAATGCCGCTGAAAAACGTGACCAGTGGTCCGCCATCACGAAATTAACTGTTGAAGTCGATGGCCAACGTCAGTTTGTTAACGAACCCCCACTTGTGGTTCGACTATCACTTGCAGAAGGTGTGAAGGAAGCCATCGATAATGCATTTGAACGCTACAAGGAAACACTTTTATGCGATCGCCGAATCCTGCTCGATCGGTATCACATTGTTGACTTCGGTCACAAAGTTGTCGGGGTCGGCAGCATTGGTCTGCTCGCTTACATCGTTCTTTTGCAGGGTCGCGATGCCGATGACCTGCTGGTGCTCCAAGTAAAACAAGCGGTCGAGAGCGTGCTTGAACCTTGGGTTCCCCACGGAACCTCGACAAGTCACAGTAAGCGCGTGACCGACGGACAGCGAAATATTCAGGCCGCAACGGATGCTTTCTTGGGATGGATTGATGGAGAAGGCGGCAAGAGCTATTACATTCGACAATTGCGTGACAAGAAATGGTCGCCTGACGTTGATTCATTTACCGATGAAGAGCTTCTCGACTATGCGCAAATCTGTGGAGGGGCCTTGGCAAGGGCACATGCACGCTCCGGTGATGCGGAAGCCATTTCAACTTTTATCGGACCCGACTCAGCATTTGATACGGCCATGCGCAATTTTGCTGTCAGCTACGCACAACAATCCAAAGCTGATTACACCGCATTCCTTGAAGCAATAGCCGTAGGCAGCATTTCGATCCGTACACCTGATTCAATGTTCACCGAAATTTCCCTGCGCCAAGACGGTGCATTCAACCTGATTTAGTAGACGGATCTAGTTGTGGGTGTTGACCGTGAGGATTTGGGGTCCAGATTCGGTGATCGCTACCGTGTGTTCCCAGTGAGCCGCCCAGTTCCCATCCGTTGTGACAACGGTCCAGTCGTCAGCCAGAGTGATTACCTCGGGAGACCCGATTGTGACCATGGGCTCAAGGGCCAACACCATGCCAACTTGTAATTCCAAGCCCTGACCCGCGTGACCATAATTGGGCACCGGAGGATACATGTGCATCTCGGTACCGATTCCATGGCCGACGTAATCTTCAACGATCCCGTAATTTCCGCCACCGCGAATTACTGCCTCAATCGCCGCGCCAATGTCACCCATGCGGTTCCCCGCAACTGCCGCCTCAATTCCAGCCGCAAGGGATGCTCGAGTGACGTCAGAGAGTTTTTGTATTGATGGCTGCGGATTAGTTGACGCAATCACGCTGATTGCTGCATCGCCATGCCAACCATCCACGATGGCGCCGCAATCAATTGAGACTAGATCCCCTTCGTTGATAACTCGATCACTTGGAATTCCATGCACAACTTCTTCATTGATCGAGGTGCAAATGACAGCAGGGTAGCCGTAATAACCGAGAAACGACGGCGTCGCTCCAGCGCCGTAAATACATTCACGGGCAATTGAATCGAGCTCCCTTGTCGTGATACCCGGAGTGACACTGATATTCAGGGTTTGCAACGTATCGGCTACTACCCTGCCGGCAACACGCATCAGTTCGATTTGTTGAGGGGTCTTGATTTGAACCCGATCTTTTTTGCGAAATCCCATGTGTTTGCTTAGGCGTTTATGGCAAGCAGAATTGCAGCTGTTACTGCTTCGATCTCACCTAGGCCATCAACTTGCGCAAGTAGGTTTCGACTCTGGTACACCTCAATGAGTGGTGCGGTTTGTTCAGCATAAACCTCAAGTCGATGACGCAACACGTCTTCAGTGTCATCGGTGCGACCTTGCTCTGCTGAACGTCTCACCAGGCGAGACACAACTACGTCAACATCAACCGTTAATTCAATAACGCGATCGATCTTGATTCCTGCCGATTTCAACATTGCATCAAGCTCGGAAACCTGCTCAACCGTTCGGGGGTAACCATCGAGAATAAATCCTGATTGTGCGTCGTCATAGGTGAGTCTGTCTCGCACCATCGCATTGGTCACGCCGTCGGGGACGTACTCCCCAGCATCCATGTAGGACTGTGCTTCCTTGCCAAGAGGGGTGCCCTCAGTCACATTGGCTCGGAAAATATCTCCGGTCGAAATATGGGGGATCCCAAGCTCCTTGGACAGCAGTGCTGCTTGGGTGCCCTTACCCGCCCCTGGAGGGCCCATGAAAACGATGCGCATACGACGAAAGCCTATCGGAGTAGAAATATTATGGATAACGTACTGAGTTACTTGAGAAAACCTTCATAATTACGTTGCTGCAATTGGGCTTGAATTTGCTTGACCGTGTCCAAGCCAACGCCAACCATAATCAGAATCGATGTTCCGCCAAAAATGAATTGGGTCGATACACCGAGGAAGTCGAAGGCGAATACCGGCAAAATCGCGATCAAACCAAGGTAGAGCGAGCCTGGTGCCGTCAGGCGGGTGAGTACGTAGTCGAGGTACTCAGCGGTTGGGCGTCCGGCCCGGATTCCAGGAATAAAGCCGCCGTACCGTTTCATGTTGTCAGCAACCTCGGTCGGATTGAAAGTGATCGAAACATAGAAGTAGCAGAAAAATACAATCAACACAAAATAGGTACCCAGATATACATTTCCACTACCGGTTCCAAAGCTCTGCTGCAGCCATTGCGCCCACCCGGCTTGGCTGCCCGTCAGCTGAACAAACAGTGTTGGCAGGAAGAGCAGCGAGGAAGCGAAAATTACCGGGATAACACCCGCCATGTTGACCTTCAGCGGTATGTAGGTGGACGTACCGCCATACATTCGCCGCCCAACCATTCGCTTGGCGTATTGAACAGGAATTCTTCGTTGCGCTTGCTCAACGAAGACTACGAATGTAATAACGACTAGGCCGACCAACAGCGTGATGGCGAATGTGAATGCCCCTCGGCTGCCCAAAATATTGGCGAACTGCGCGGGAATCACCGCGATAATTGACGTGAAAATCAAAACGGACATTCCGTTACCAACGCCGCGCTCAGTTATGAGTTCGCCAAACCACATAACGATTGCGGTTCCTGCGGTCATAACGGTGACCATCACGATCATGACCCAGATGGCCTGATTAGGGATGATCTCCTCATTACACCCTTGGAACAAGGCCCCGGGTGATCGAGCAAGTGAAAGAATCGCAGTTGATTGCAGAATCGCTAAACCAATTGTCACAAACCGCGTGTATTGGGTGATCTTGGCTTGTCCTGCATTGCCGTCGGCCTTGAGAGTTTCCAAACGGGGAATCACAACCGTGAGCAGCTGCAGAATAATACTTGCCGTGATGTAAGGCATGATTCCCAGAGCAAAGACTGAAAGTTGCAGTAGTGCGCCACCGCTGAAGAGGTTGATCAGGGCATAAACAGAGTTATCTTGCACAACATCGATACACCGTTGGATCGCTGAATAGTCAACACCTGGGGTGGGCAGCACAGAGCCCAAACGGTAAATCGCTAGCAAGCCAAGGGTAAACAAGATCTTCTTACGAAGATCCGGTGTACGCAGGGCATCCCTGAACGCACTGATGTGCACTTGACCTCCTGCTTAAAGTTGAGTGCTTAGATTTCGGTTACTGACCCACCCGCAGCCACGATCTTGTCACGAGCTGAACCTGAGAATTTATCCGCGGTCACATTAACCTTGACCGAAATATCTCCCAAGCCCAGTACCTTGACGAGTTCGCCCTTGCGGACAGCGCCCGCTGCTACGAGATCAGCGACGCCGATGGTGCCGCCCTTGGGAAACAATTTCTCAATGGCCGAGACGTTAACAACCTGATACACCTTGGTGTTGGGGCTCGTAAAGCCTTTGAGCTTCGGCAGGCGCATGTGAAGGGGCATTTGGCCACCCTCAAAGCCAGCCTTGACCTGGTAACGAGCCTTCGTTCCCTTGGTACCACGGCCTGAGGTCTTGCCCTTTGAGGCTTCACCGCGACCTTTACGGGTCTTGGCCGTCTTGGCACCGGGTGCCGGACGTAGATGATGAACTTTAAGTGTCATAGTTACTTGACCTCCTCAACAACCACCAGATGCGCAACGGTGTTCACCATTCCACGAAACTCTGGTCGGTCTTCCTTT
>CAMAVT010000160.1 GCA_945861775.1 Bifidobacterium breve | reverse complement strand
TGAATTGATTTTCCACGGATTGTGGACCAGTTAGTGCGCTCAGCGGCCTAGCGTTCTAGCCTTCTAGCGAGCTGATTACCGAACTCAACTCGGTCAGTATGTCAGCGGTTGTTTCATATGTATTCGGTATTGAAACTTCGACTAATTCGATTGATTCAACGGAAGTGAATCTCACACCGGCTTGCAATTCCTCCGGGAACCAATCGACTTTGTTGACCGTGAGAAGTTGACTCGCTGCTGAATAGGCTTTCGGTATTGCAACACCACAGCGCAACACGATTGCCGGGTCCCCCCAAGCTTTCGTGCCGGGGGAGTTTGGATTCGTGTTTCGCAGGAGTCCCCCGCCCAGGCTGACCGGCACAGTCGCGCCCAATTCTGTACAGAATTGGCTTTCTGATCCTTCGGCGGGTTCAACATCGAGGGAAGAGCTGCAAGCGCTAACGCTCACCAAAATGGAGAAACAAAAAGTGAAAGCAGCTATTTTCTTAACCAAGGTTCACGACAGGACAGGTTAATGTTCTTGTGATTCCGGGAACTGATTGAATCTTTGCAACGACGAGACGACCAAGTTCGTCCATGGTGGGCGCTTCAGCTTTAACAATTACGTCATAGGGTCCGGTGACATCTTCGGCGAGGGCTACTCCAGATATTTCTCGAATCGACCCGACGACGCTTGCCGCCTTACCGACTTCGGTTTGAATTAATACATATGCTTGGACCGACATGGTCTCACTCTATATTTGAGAAGAGATTTTTGCCCCAAAGATCACCGGAAAGGCTCAAAGTTGTGAGTTCAGATCCCAGTAGTGCCACCCTTGCCGATCTTGGTGAATCAGGATTAGTCGCCAAGATTTTGGCGCGGATCGGGGAATCCACGGTTAAAAGTCCGAACCTGGAGATCGCCGCCGGTGATGACGCGGCCGTCATAGGTACCTCAGGATCTTCATTGGTCCTCAGTGTTGATATGTATGCGGAGGGGAAGCATTTTCGAACAGATTGGTCTACGGCGATTGAAATTGGTCGACGCTGCGCAGCAGGATCGATTGCCGATGTCTGCGCAATGGGCGCCACCCCGATCGGGGTTCTACTCGCAATTGGGTTGCCCGCTGCTACTGCTTCACATTGGGTCGGCGAGTTTATGGCGGGCTTCATTCAAGAAGCAGAGAACGCGGGTTCAATCGTTCTCGGTGGTGATGTCAGCGGGTGCGACAGTATTGTCATTTCGGTTACCGCCTTGGGCACACTTGCTTCGGGTACCGCAATTACTCGCCGTGGTGCCCAAGCAGGAGACATTGTGGCGATTTGCGGCCGATCTGGGATGGCTGCCGCCGGACTTCGGGTATTGCAACGTGGCTTACGCTCGCCACGAGTCTTAGTTGATGCGTTTAGAGTTCCCGAACTCGATTACTCCGCCGGTTCCCGGGCGGCAAAGAATGGAGCGACCTCAATGATTGACATCTCTGACGGTCTGGTGGCCGACCTTGAACACATTGCCCGTGACTCAGGCGTGGGGATTGAACTCGATACCAAGAAAATTGTGGTGCCTGCCGAATTAGTGTCAACCGCTGCAGCATTCGGCGCCGACCCAATGGCTTGGATTCTGGCCGGAGGGGATGACCACGCCTTCGCAGCGACGTTCCCGGCCAAAAAGCGCCTGCCAGCAGGATTCGAAGCAATTGGAACAGTGTTAGAAGACTCGATCGGCGAGGTTCTCATTGACGGAGTGCTCTACCGGGACGCGTATGAAGTGTCGTCCGGCTTCCAACATTTTTCTTCTTAGCGAACGATTTATAGCCTTGTCTAAAACGGCACTCAGGAGGCGCGGGCTACCTTGCCGGCTTTAATGCATGAGGTACATACATTGAGACGCTTGGGGGTTTTGCCGACCAATGCGCGAACCCGTTGGATATTCGGATTCCAGCGACGGTTGGTCTTACGCTGTGAATGGGAAACGTTATGCCCGAAGCTAGGGCTCTTTCCGCAGATATCGCAGTTTGCAGCCACAATGACTCCTTCGGTTAATGTAAAGAGGCAGATCCAGTCGGATCCGGTTGGATATGAGGGTCTAATGCGAGAAGATTATCCAGCTCGTGTCAAACCTGAAGAAGAATAGCCGATCAATTGCAACGTGATGAAGGAGGGGCTATGGGAGAGACGATCTCGGAATCGGCCTATGCCCCCATCTCGCGTTTCACCCTGCCCATGTTGCACACTTGGCTTGTTGAGGCCCAGAACGCCTTGCGGGCAGCCCGTGAGGAAATTGACGCCCTCAACGTGTTCCCCGTTCCCGATGGAGACACGGGAACCAACCTTTACCTCACGGTAGAAGCTGCCTGCGCTGCATTTATTGAGCCGTGTGAGGATCTTGCCGCAGCCGCCCTTGGGATTGGTCGGGCGGCAATTCTCGGGGCCAGGGGGAACTCCGGGGTGATTTTTTCGGCTCTCTTGCGTGATTTGGTGGCTGAACTTGCCAAAAGCCCAGAAAACTTTGCACACGCTCTTTCTCAAGGTGCCAACGGTGCTTATCGCGCAGTTGCCTCCCCAATTGAAGGCACAATTCTGACCGTGGCTTCTCACTCGGCCCAAGAAGCCGAGTTGGTTGCGGCGCGGGGTGCTGATCTTGCACAGGTGGCGATAGCGGCCGCTGATGCCGCGTACAGCTCGTTACTCCTCACCCCAGATTTGCTGGTGCAACTGCGTGATGCGGGGGTCGTTGATGCCGGGGGTCGTGGGTTGGTCGTCGTGCTCGACGCATTGGTCAAGGTGCTGACAGGTGTGACGCCCCGGCGCATAGATCACGCGGTCCACCCGGTGGGTCAACACTCGCTGTTAGAAGATTCCAAGGACCACAAGGGTGGGGACATCGAATGTGAAGTCATGTATCACTTCGATGCGGAAGAAAGCTCGGAACTACGAAAAGTGTTGGAGAGCCTGGGAACGAGTGTGATGGTTGCCGGGATTGATTCACTGTGGAAAGTGCACGTGCACGTCCCGTTGCATCGGGTTTCTGACTGCATCAATGCTGGAATATCGCGAGGGATCGTGACTCAGGTAAGTGTCGTACCTCTCGACCTACATGCGACGACCCGAGTTGATCCGGATTCGACCGAAGTTCGATCCCGGATTTTAATTGCGGTGACACATGGCGAAGGGATCCAGCGCTTGCTGGAATCACTTGGTGTGACCTGTATTCCCACTCCGGCGCGACAACAACCGTCGGCCGCCGAGATCATCGCGGCAATCAAGGGAAGTGAGGCGAGAGAAATCGTCATACTTCCCGCTGATCGTGATACGCATCCAGTCGCTGACATTGCAGCATCAGATATGCGAGCTGTGGGTTATCGCGTTTCGGTAATCCCCAGTCGCGCCATTACTCAGTCTTTGGCAGCCATTGCCGTGCATGATCGCTCACTTGAATTTGACCGTGATGTTGTCTCGATGACACGCGCAGCCAGCGCAACTCGCTACGGTGCAATTACTCGCGCCACACGCGATGTACTAACGATGGCCGGTGCCTGTAAATCTGGTGATTACCTGGGGCTAATTGATGGAGAAATTAGTGTGATTGAGAGCGATCTCCTCACTGTAAGTAAAAATCTTCTGCGAAGAATGTTAGCTCCCGGAGCTGAATTATTGACAATTGTGACGGGTAAGGAATTGAGCGAATCAGAAATTGAGTCATTCCTCGCCTGGGTTAAGGCAAGTTATCCATTGATTGATCTTGAGCTAGTTTCCGGGGAGCAGCCGTTGTGGCCCTTCATTTTTGGGGTCGAATAGTGTGAGAGGGATCGCAGGGTTTTTAAGTACGCCCCTCAATGAACTCATCGGTGGAAAAAGTGCCACAAGTTTGGAAAAGGCTTTTGGAATCACCCGGGCCGGGGAGCTCCTCAATCATTATCCGCGTCGATACATTGATCGCGGAAGGCTCACTACTTTGCGCAACGTTGAAGTCGGCGTCCCTGTGACAATTATGGCCACGATTCAAAGTGTCGAAACCCGACGCATGACCCAAAAGCGTGGCTTCATTTTGGTTGTAACGGTTACCGATGGAATTGACACAATGGAGCTCACGTTCTTTAATCAGAAATGGCGTGAGAAAGATTTACAAATTGGTCGAAGTGGGTTATTTGCTGGGACGGTTTCTGAGTATCGGGGCGTGAGAACATTGACGCACCCAAAATTTGCCCTCTTTACCGATATCGGAATCGACATTTCTCAGGAAAATGATGCCATTACGAACTTCACGGGCGAGATCATCTCGGTTTATCCAAGCACTCAGGATCTTGCTTCTTGGCAAATTCAGGCGGCCATCGACGTAGTACTGGCATCAGCCGATGACCTGATTGACCCAATTCCAGCAGAACTTGTAACCAAACATAGTTTCATGACCAAAGTTGAATCTCTGCGTGCAATTCATCAGCCCAAAGATCATGATGAAATTCTTCGGGCAACTCAGCGGATAAAATATGAGGAAGCATTTATCCTGCTGGCGCATATGCGCCAACGCAAGAGTCAAGCAAAATCAGCGATTGCGCATTCTCGAGGTGAATCAGACGGACTAGTCCTCTCTGAATTTGATGGCTCGCTTCCCTTTGAATTAACACGGGGCCAACGTGAAGTGGGTGAGGAGATATCGCGAGATCTAGCAGGAAGCATCCCTATGACACGGTTGCTGCAGGGTGATGTTGGCAGCGGAAAGACAGTCGTTTCAATTCGCGCGATGCTTGACGTGATTTCATCGGGTGGGCAGGTGGCCCTGCTCGCTCCAACGGAAGTGTTGGCTTTCCAGCACCTTGAATCCCTTCAGATTTTTTTGGAAGGTGTCACTTCTCGAAAGATTCGGGTTGACCTTTTAACAGGGGGCATGCCAGTGGCAAAGCGGCGTCAGGTGCTCCTCGATGTGCAAAGCGGAGACCTTGACATCCTGATCGGGACTCATGCACTCCTTGAGGACAATGTGCAATTCTTTGATTTAGGTCTGATCGTAATCGACGAGCAGCATCGCTTTGGGGTTGAACAACGTGCGGTCATGTTGACAAAAGGAAAAGATGAAGTGCGACCGCATTTGCTAGTTATGACGGCGACTCCGATCCCACGTACTGTTGCCCTCACAATTTTTGGAGACCTTGACGTTTCAACTTTGACGGAGTCTCCATCGCTTCGTGCAGATGTGCAGACTCATTTAGTTTCAACTTCTGGCATGCCTCGCAGTGTGTCTCGGGTTTGGGAACGAATGGCCGAGGAAGTGGCTGCTGGAAATCGAGTCTTTGTCGTGTGCCCGAGTATTTCCCGAGCAGAAGTTGATCCAAAAAAAGTGAAAAAATCGCGCGATCAAACCTCACAGCTGGAGCCGCTCGCT
>CAMAVT010000159.1 GCA_945861775.1 Bifidobacterium breve | reverse complement strand
CCTTCGCTATCGCAATGTGACGATTGAGTTCCCTCTCAACGATGGGTTCCAATTCGTTGAGCAGATTAAGAGTGGCAAGATCATCGAGCATCGCGGTCATGGCCCTAGTCTGGCACGCTGGCTGGGTATTTGCCTCCCAGCCACGGATTGCACTCAGGGAACCAATCAATCAATTCTCTTGAGGTCGACCCATACCACTCGTGAACTACTTCGCTTCTAATTTGGGCTTCCGCAACTTGCGGGCCGTTCCGCGGACTACTCCCCCAAGGACCATCCCGAGTAAAAACGAGACGGTCACGATTACCCACACATAAATGTCAAAATCCATCCCCAAGAAACTCACTTGAGCCGTGTTGAAGTTTTGAACTGCAAAGAGCGCAAGTATAAAGCCGATAATTACCAGCACGATTCCACGCCAAGTAATGCGCATTCCTTTTTTTGGCGTTGATTGTCCGAAAGAATTTGACATGAGTTCCTCAACTTTCAATCATTTAGACGGTGAATTCTTCTGAGAGTGCGCTGCTGCTATTTATTGCCATTTATTGATCTGCCAGAGCCAATTAAACCGTACTGAGACGCGAAATATGGCCATGCTGGTATGAATAGCGCATGATTCTGCCTCCAGCCACTCAATTCGTCACCTATTCCGTCGAAGATCACATTGCTACCATCACCTTCAACCGGCCTGACCAACTAAATGCCCTATTTCCCGACATGATCCACACATACTCTGACCTTCTGGACTATGCCGATTCTGATCCAGAGGTGCGTGCCATTGTCGTCACGGGAGCAGGTCGTGGATTCTGCTCCGGGGCTGATCTAAGTATTTTGGGTGAGGACCCAGAACTGGTTCAAGGATTCCTCAAAGGACAGAGCCACAAAACCGTTCCTGGAAAATACCTCCACCTTTCGACACCGGTGATCACCGCTATAAATGGCCCTGCGGCCGGTCTGGGATTTGTAATCGCGATGAGCGCTGATTTCCGCTTTGCGAAATCTGACGCCAAACTCAGTTCAACATTTTCTCGACTGGGACTCATTGCAGAGTACGGAATCGCTTGGTTGCTCCCGCGAATGGTCGGTCTCGCTCGAGCTACTGACATTCTCGTAAGCGGTAGAACTTTTAGCGGATCAGATGCCTACGAATACGGGTTGGTTCTCGCCGCAAATGATGATCCTTTATCTGATGCCTACGCATGCGCGAAGGATCTGATTGCCAATTGCTCTCCTGCATCGATGGCTGTTGTTAAGGCACAAATACTCAGAGCGATGAATGCCGATTTTAATGAGAGCGCCGACGATGCCTTTGTCGAAATGGCCCATGCGTTTAATCGTGAAGATCTAGCAGCCGCTTTGGTCGGGAAGCTCAACAAGATTGCGCCCCAATTCCCACCGAACAAATGAATCCCACCGAACAAATGAATCCCACCAAACAAATGATTTCGGGTCTAACGCAAAAGTCCGCAATGGGCCAGAGCCATCCGGACTAGTTTTCCTTGGCCACCCACCATCTCTAATTCAAACTCTGGGCTGGTTGCAGCGTCGGGTGTCACCCAAATGAGATCAAGTGAGTCTTGGCTGGGCGCACAATCACCTTCGATAGGAACGATGTAAGCCAGCGAAATAGCGTGTTGTCGGGGATCATGAAAACCCGTAACGCTCTCGTCAGGGAAATATTCCACCACGGTGAATGGCTGCGGTGACGCAGGTAACTTCGGGAAGGCCATCGGCCCTAAATCCTTTTCGAGGTGTCTCATAAGCGCATCACGTACTCGCTCGCGATACAAAACCCGACCCGACACCACCGCTCTACTAATCGTTCCATCGGGTAAAACGCGAAGTAGCAAACCCACTTCTGTCACTTCCCCGTTTGCGTCAACCCGGACAGGTATAGCGTCAATGTAGACAATAGGCAGATTTGCCCGAGCGTTGTCTAACTCATTGGTGGACAACCATGCGCCTGAGTTTTCGAGAAGTTCAATCACGGGAACATCTTCACACATTAATCTGCTCTCAGCACAGATGAGCGCGCAGAAGAGTTCCCCATTATTATGAAGGCATGGGGACATCCACACCGGCTCGAGACGGCTCGCAACGACCCGACGGAACACAGTATGAAACTGTGTTATCGGAGGAGCAATGGCGAGAACGACTCAGTTCTGAGGAATATCGCGTTTTACGTGAAGCTGGAACTGAGCCCGCCTATCAAGGTGAGTTCACCAACGAGAAACGAACAGGTTCATATTCATGTCGTGCCTGTGGAGCACAATTATTCACCAGTGAGACAAAATTCGACTCACATTGCGGGTGGCCGAGCTTCTATGAGCCGCTGGCCAAAGACTCAGTGGTTTACCTCGAAGACAGGACCTTGGGTCAATCCCGAACTGAGGTGCGTTGTGCCAGCTGTGGTGGTCACCTCGGGCATGTTTTTACCGGCGAGGGTTTTAGCACCCCCACGGATCAGCGTTATTGCATCAATTCGATTTCGGTTAATTTCGATTCGCCCTAGCGGCGCGCCAGCCCCTGCAAATCAACCCGCCTCATTAGTCTTAAGCGGTGCGAACCGTAACCCCAGCCGCTGATCAGTTTGCGCTGACCGTTGAGCAAATTGGTGCTGCCTTCGTTCGCCCAGATATCACCCTGACCCAAGTCCCTGCGCCCAGTCGTTTAGCCCCCTTTGCCTTGGCCATGACCGCCGAACCAACAGATATCGACAGCGATGCCTTTTCCGGCAGGTTTGTTTTGCTCCACGACCCTGATGGTGTTGAAGAATGGGGCGGCACATTTCGCGCGGTTATTTTCGCTCGAGCCGAACTCGAATCGGACCTATTAAACGATGATCTCGTGCGCGAGGTCGCGTGGAGTTGGATCATCGAAAGTACCGGTGGCTTAGCAATCACTGAACTTGGTGGAACCGTCACTTCGAACTTTGGCCAATCTTTTGGCACGTTGTCGGACCGTCCTGCTGACGGTTTTGTTGAAATTCGATCGTCATGGACTCCAATTGAAGACGCGTCGGGTGCACCTCTCGATAACTTGGGTGCCCACCTCACTGCCTGGATCAACGTGCTCGTTTGCGCCGGTGGCTTGGTACCGCTACCCGAGGGCGTTGCTCATGTTGCACACGCGCGACGCCGTGGATAGTGGAGATAGTTCTGTTGATGACACCGTTATTGAAATTGAGCCCAAAATCCCTCATGAAACACGGGAGCCTGTCCCTGATTTGATCACTACCCAGTCTGCGCTTATTGACTACGCCGAAGCCCTGGCCGGTGGCAGCGGTCCACTCGCTCTCGATGCAGAAAGGGCTTCGGGGTACACCTATTCGCAGAGGGCATATTTAATCCAAATACGAAGGGCCGGCGCTGGCACGGCGCTCATTGATCCAATCGCCTGTCCCGATTTAAGTTGCATCGCCGAGGCGACTATTGATGTTGAATGGATTCTGCATGCCGCCACCCAGGATCTTGACTGCCTACGTGAGGTTGGTTTAACACCGAGTGCACTTTTTGACACTGAGTTGGCGGGGCGCATATTAGGCCGCGAGCGAGTGGGTCTTGGACCTCTCATGGAAAACGAACTTGGCGTGTACCTTGAAAAGGGCCACGGCGCCGCAGATTGGTCCCTACGTCCATTCTCTACCGCCATGTTGCGATATGCCGCACTCGATGTTGAGTTACTCGTTGAACTGCGTGATTCACTCGCCGCAAGTTTGGATGAAAGCGGCAAACGTGAATACGCCCAACAAGAATTCGATGCTTTACTCACCTGGCGCCCGCGCGAACACAAAGGAGAAGCTTGGCGACGCACTTCGGGAGTTCACGGTGCAAAGACGCCACTAGCCCGCGGTATCGTCCGAGAATTATGGCTTACGCGAGATGACATTGCTCGGCGTCGTGATATCGCCCCTGGTCGCATATTGCCCGACCGGGCCATATTGGCCGCGGCACTTGCTAAGCCTGCCGATCAACTTCTCAAGGTTCAGGGCTTCAACGGCCGTGGCGCCGGCCGCTATGAAAAACAGTGGGTCGCAGCCGTTGAGCGTGCGCGTTCACTGCCGGAGTCAGAACTCCCCCAGCCGCCACCGAAGAGCGAGGGGCCACCTCCACCCAAGGCGTGGGCTGATAAAAACCCCGGTGCTCACGTCCGGTTGGAATTCACTCGTGTTGAGTTGGCGCGCATCTCGGAGGAATTGAATATTCCAACGGAAAATCTGATGCAGCCGGATCTGGTTCGGCGCGCCTGTTGGGCCGAACCCACAGAAGATCCGAAATGGTACTTGGACCTGTTGAGAGAAGGGGGTGCTCGAGAATGGCAATGCGACCTCGTTCTCCCGATTTTGCTCTCGGCCCGAACTCAACAACCCGACCAGATGACATTTGAGGATTTGCCCTAACCCACGTCCCAATGCGACATCTCACTCCGGGCTGAGAGGGACAAATTTCGTAGCAGATGTGAAAATAAGTTACTAGCGGGTAACATAGGGCTCTCACAAGGAGGAACTATGGCTGAACGCGCTAGTGTCGTTTTCGTTGACGGGGCTCGGACCCCATTCGCTCGGGCAGGCAGTCTTTACGCTCAGACCCGAGCCGATGACTTGATTGTGAAAGTAATGAGGGAACTTCTTCGGCGAAACCCGAACTTTCCGCCGGAAAGAATTGACGACGTTGCAATTGCGGCCGCTAGCCAGACTGGCGATCAAGGTATGAACATTGGGCGCTCCGCATCATTGCTGGCCGGCCTTCCCAACACGGTTCCGGGTTACTCGGTTGACCGCTGGTGCGCGGGCGCTATGACCGCGGTTACAACACTGTCCAGCGCGATCATGGCTGGCGCTTACGACTTGGTACTCGCCGGTGGTGTTGAACATATGACGCACCACCCGATGGGTGAAGGCGTGGATCCCAACCCCCGCTACCTCTCAGAACGACTTGTTGACCCCGAAGCAATGGCGATGGGCATGACCGCCGAAAACTTGCACGATCGATTCCCACACTTAACGAAGGAGCGAGCCGATCTATTCGCACTTGGTTCCCAAGAAAAGACCGCTAAGGCATATGCCAACGGGTTAATCCAACCTGATTTAGTTCCGGTGGCCGCCCGCAGCGCTGACCTGGGCAGCATTTTGGTGAGCGAAGATGAATCGCCCCGACCAGGAACGACCCTTGAAGGACTGGCAAGTTTGAAGACACCGTTTCGGCCACATGGTCGAGTAAGCGCCGGTAACGCTTCAGGGCTCTCCGACGGAGCCACCGCCGCCCTATTGGCGAATGAAGACGTCGCCGATCAATTGGGACTCTCAAAGAAAATGCGCATGGTGGGTTTCGCTTTCGCCGGTGTTGAGCCCGAAGTGATGGGGGTGGGTCCGGTCCCC
>CAMAVT010000158.1 GCA_945861775.1 Bifidobacterium breve | reverse complement strand
CCCCAACCCCTACTGCCTCGCCTGCTGCAACGACACCGCCTCTGCTGGCGCCGATTCCGCCGGGGTCCAACCCGAACATCCCGACATCAGGCGTACCCCTTGGGGCCTCGGTGCTCTTGGTGAATGGCGAGTCGCAGACGGTGGTGGTCAGGCCGGATGCGCCGAAGGATGCGACAGCTATCGATGTGGTGGGTGACGGTTTCACCATGAAGCTCGCCGGCCTCGGTGCCAATGGGCAGCCACTGGGCGTGACCAGTGATGGTGCGCTGATCTTGCAAGCGGATCGCACCGCTGCTGTGGAGGGTGCGGGATTCCTGCCCAACAGTGACGTAAACCTCTACACGTTTTCCACTCCGCGGTTCCTGGGTGCGGTGAAGACCGACGCTTCAGGGAACTTCAAGGGCACCGTGCCCCTTCCGACGGACATCCCGGCTGGTCGTCACACCTTGCAGTCGAACGGTCTTGCACCGGATGGTGCGGTGCGCTCGCTCTCTCTCGGCGTGCTGTTGACTGCTGACAAGGCACGGGCAAAGGCTAGGACGGCCAAGGCGACGGTGTACTTCAACGCTCTCTCACCTGCACTGACTAGTTCAGCGAAGGCCTCCCTCAAGGCTCTGGTGAAAGGTCGCGCCGCGTCGGCGACACGAACTCTGGTCGTCGGCTATGTGCAGGATTCAGGCCTCGCGTCCAACAATCAGACACTCTCCGCCCAGCGGGCGAAGACGATTGCCGCGTACCTGCGCTCCCTTGGACTCAAAGGCACCGTGGTGACTCAAGGGGACGGCGTTGCCAAGGAGAGCGGAGCGGCGGGCCGCAAGGCCGAGGTGACAATCCGGTACCGACGATGATCAGACCTTCGCAGAGAGGCTTTCGCGTAGTCCATTCAACCGCGGGAGAATGGGTTGAGTGCTGAGGGTGGGTTGCCCGGTCGAGATGGTGGTCAAACCTAATCCCTGACTCATTGTGCACTTCGCGTCATGTGCCCATAGTGAGGTCCACTTTCCGTATTGTTAAACCCTGGGACACTTAGGCTCGGATGGAGCAGCCATGGCAGAGCATTCGGCGGTTAGCATGGCTCGACCGCGCCGTGCCCGCTCAGGCCGGGCCTTCGCCACAGACCGCCAAGTTCTCGATGCCGGCTTCGCGGTTATTCTCGAATCTGGTTGGGATGCTCTTTCGGTGCTCGCCTGCGCGAGGCGGGCTGGGCTTTCGAGCAAGGCCGTCAATGATCGTCATGCTTCGGTGTCGCACCTTGGCGTTGCTGTTTGGCAGGACTCTGCCGGGCCGGCACTGCGCGATGCCCTCGCCTCTGTCATGGATGCGATGCTGCCCCTTGATGGCTCGGCGGCAGATGTCGCCGCAGGTAACCGGGCGTTCAGGTCAATTGCCCGTCCGGTAAGTGCACTAATTGTTGCAGGAGAGTTGCTGTCGGCCGCGGTGTTCGATGGTGTGCTGCGCGAAGCGATTGCTGCTGATCTTCAGGCTTGGCTCGGAGCGTGGTGCATACCTGGCGGAAAGGTCAGATTGACTCGTGCTGCGCAAGGCGTCTACACACTTGTGGCAGCGTTGGGCCTGCTCTTCGGCTTCCGGCGCCCAGGCGCGGGGAAAGTCAGCCTCCAGCTACAGGTCGAGAATCTGGCCCTTGCACTGGCGAATCCGGCCAAGCCGAGCAAACTTCCCGCCCTTGAGGCCACTCACATGCGCCTTGATCCTCCGGGCCCCATCGATGACGCGCATGACGCACTGCTCGCGGCCACGGTCCTTGAGGTGGCGGCACATGGTTACGCCGGGGCAACCCTCGTACGCATCATGGCTGCGACGAACTCGACCGAGGGTTTGCTGTATTCGAGATATGACAGCAAGATCGAATTGTTCGTCGCGGCGACGAAGTGGCGGACTGAATACGGATTTATGACCAACCTGAACTGGTTCAAGGCCATGTCGGAGAAAGCCGGTCCCGGCTTAGCGGATGCAGTTATGTGGCGCGAGTACTTGCGACCAGAGCATGCGCTTGGTCGAGGCCTGGCCATCGAGCAGGTGCGCACAGGCTGGCACGAGCCCTTGATCCAGAAGGTCAATGATGAAGCCGAAGCGGAATTCGCCGCGACCTTGCAAAAGTCCAACCCACACATGAGTCGTGCGGAGTTGAGTGCAAACTTGCACTGGGATATCGCCTTGGGCTACGGGGCTGAGCTCGTACCCTCATTCTTCCCCGATGCTTGGAAGCTACCCTTCGACGTTGTGTCCGTGCCAATGCTGACCGGGCCGACGAGCGGGGACCTCGTGCTCGGCTACTTGGGCACCTAAACATATGGTGCGCGGGTGTGTGCCGCGCCACGCACTCAATCAGATCGCCAGCGTTCGGGTCGTAAAGCTAAGGCGTAAAAATCACCATGTGTAAGTGACCGAAACCGGTCATTACGGGAACGTTTGCTCACAATCTGGTAACTCTGGTCTATTCGATTCCTGACCCAAGAAATGCGGGTGTAGGCTTCAGTATTTGCCAAAGGCTTCTGGCTAGACAAGGTTGTGGGAGAGGTGGAGCGTGTCTTTTCAAGTTGACTCCTCCACGGGAACCGCCACAAATGACCCTTCGGTCACCTCGTTTGCTGGCCTGTCACTTCGGGCACTTGCCTGGCGCCGGCTCAAGCGCGATAAGGCAGCGGTCGTTGCCATGGTCTTTCTCATCTTGGTCGCTCTCATCACGATCTTTACTCCGTGGATCGTGGGCGCCCTCGGCCTTGACCCATTCACTTTCGACCAGGAAGCCCTCGACCCGGCGTTGGGTTCAATCCCGGCCGGACCGTGGGGAGGAATCTCTTGGGATCACCCACTCGGCGTTGAGCCGCTGACGGGTCGCGATATTTTCGCCCGGCTGCTCTACGGCGCACGGGTCTCACTTTTCATCGCGTCCGTGAGCGTGCTGTTCATCGTCATCATTGGTACCACGGTCGGCATTTCCGCTGCCTACAAAGGCGGTTGGCTTGACACGTTGATTGGCCGCCTCACCGATTTGATTCTCGCATTCCCGTTTCTCCTCATCCTGATTGCGCTCAGCCCCGTGCTCACCCAAAGGCTTGAAGCTTTCGGCGTAAGCCCCGAGTGGTCCCGGTTCCTTTACTTGATAATTGTTTTTGTGTTTTTCGGTTGGCCCTATCTTGCGCGATTGATTCGCGGGCAGGTATTGAGCTTGCGCGAACGAGAATTCGTCGAAGCAGCGGTGGCGACCGGCGCTCCGACCCGCAGGATCTTGTTCAAAGAGATTCTTCCCAACCTGTGGGCGCCGATTATCGTGTACGCAACCATCTCGCTGCCGACTCTGATCGCCGCTGAAGCGGTGCTGTCCTATTTGGGTGTTGGAATCATTGAACCCACTCCCTCGTGGGGCAAAATGCTGTCGGACTCGGTCCGGTACTTCGTGATCATCCCGTCCTACTTGTTTATTCCAGGGACCGCTCTCTTCCTTGTCGTTTTTGCGTTCAATGTTTTTGGTGATGCAATCCGTGACGCTTTAGACCCGCGGGGGAGTAGAAATTCTTAGAAATGAATATTGAGTAGGAAAACAAGATTTCGGTGGCGCCACCGTGGTGTGACCGATTGACAGTGACTCGGAGTCACTGTCTCAGAAATGGAGAAACAATGAAAAGAAAGTCCATACATGGGCTTGGCTTCGTTGCGATCGCAGCATCCGCAGCACTCGTGCTCGCAGGTTGCAGTAGCAGCGACGGCTCGGCTGATGGCGAAGGTGCCGGGGCATCCGACGGTGGAATGACCGGCGGCACGATCAATATTTTGACCGAGAGCGAGCAGATTCTGCACCTTGATCCACAGCGGAACTACACCGGCGTGGACCTCGCGTTCGCAACCGGTTACATGCAGCGCACCCTGACCGCATACAAGTTCGCTGAAGGCGCTGAAGGTGTGACGATTGTTCCCGACATGGCAACCGACCTGGGAACTCCAAATGCCGATGCCACCTCATGGGAATTCACGATCCGCGACGGTGTGACCTTTGAAGACGGCTCCGAAGTTGGCTGCGCCGATGTGAAGTATGGCGTTTCCCGTACCTTCGCCCAGGACGTCATCACCGACGGCCCAACCTATGCAATCTCACTCCTTGACATTCCGAAAGCCGAAGATGGCTCATCGGTCTACAAGGGACCATATGTAACTGAAGGCAATGACGTTGCCGCGTTTGACGCTGCAATCACCTGCTCCGAAGACAACAAGACCATTACCTTCAATCTTGCCCGCCCTGCTGGTGACTTCAACTACACGGTCACACTGACCGCGTTCTCACCAGTGCCACAGGCGGCAGATACCGGTGAAGGCTATGACAACGCACCTGTTTCGACCGGCCCGTACAAGATCTCCGAGTACACCAAGGGTCAGCGCTTGGTTCTCGTGCGTAACGAAAACTGGAACGCTGATTCAGATGACTACCGTCCGGCATACCCAGACCAAGTTATCGTTCAGTTCGCTTTGGATCCCTCTGCGATTGACCAGAGACTGATCGCTGACTCTGGCGAAGATCAAACCGCTGTCACTCTTGCCGGCTTGACTCCTGAGTCACTCGCAACGGTGTTCGCCGGTGATCCTCGTTTCGCCGAGAGGTCAGTCGACGGTTTTGACCCCTATGTTCGTTATTACACGATTAACTCAGCGAAAGTGCCAAACCTGAAGCACCGTCAAGCGATAGTGGTCGCACTTAACCGTGCAGAGTTGCTTACTATTGCTGGTGGCGACTTTGCCGGTACTCAAGGTGACGGCGTGATCAAGCCCAACCTGGCAACCGACTATGCCGAAAGCGGCATGTGGGACAGCCTCTTTGGCGGCGCAGTTCCCGACGAAGGCAACGCGGAGCTCGCAAAGAAATTGATAGCTGATTCTGGTGAACCAATGCCAGTGATCACATTCGATTACCCACAGACACCAACGAATGACAAGGCAGCTGCATCCGTGCAGGCATCCCTTGCCGCAGCCGGGATCGACGTCAAACTCAACCCCATCGAATCCGGCCAGTATTACGGTGTCGTTCTTGACCCAGAACAGCAGAATGAATTGAACTCTGCTGGTTGGGCTCCAGACTGGCAGAACGCCTCCACCGTGATTCCAGAACTCTTTGGTGCTCAAGGTGGCTTCAACATGTCACAGGTGAATGATCCAGCATTCGAAGAGCAGGTTCAGATTGCTCTTGGAACAACCGACCGCACAGCGCAGGCTGATTTGTGGAAGGAACTCAACAAGAAAGCAATGGAGCAGGCTTGGGCAGTGCCGACACGTTTCGGCAAGGTTCAATACCTGTGGGGTTCCAAGATTGGCAACGCTTTCCTCTGGGATGCCTACGGCTCATTGCCGTTCGGTGAACTCTACGTAATGCAGTAGTAGCTCGAGAGTGGGGGGGGGG
>CAMAVT010000157.1 GCA_945861775.1 Bifidobacterium breve | reverse complement strand
CTCCAAAGAATGCAAACTTCATGAATCGCATGGAGGATCGGTGGCGCAAGCGCACCGACGGCGAATAATAAGAACAAGGGGTTTTGAATACCAGTGAGTGAAATAGTTCCGGCCCAACTGGGCCGTTTTTTTGAAGACTTTGAAGTTGGCACGACGTACCAGCATCCATTCGGGAGAACCATTTCTGAGGCTGACTCGACCTGGTTCACTCTTCTCACGTGTAATACGAATCAGAACCACTTCAACGCGCATCT
Source organism: Bifidobacterium breve (assembly GCA_945861775.1). Lineage (GTDB taxonomy): Bacteria > Actinomycetota > Actinomycetes > S36-B12 > S36-B12 > UBA4592. The sequence goes on along the minus strand of CAMAVT010000157.1, from coordinate 5,210 downwards.
TGCTCAAAGTAACCCGATAACGGAAGGGCGAGTAATCGTTGTCTCTGGTTTGACGGTGGCCCTTGTCCTCGGCTTGTCTGTCATCGACATGAGTCAAAATGCGGTTGCCAACTTGGGTTGGACCGATATCAAACTTACTTTCCCCGTGTATATCGGCGACACCATCTACGCCGAGAGCGTGTGTCTTGAAATGCGGGAGAGCGGATCCCGACCTGAGATGGGAATCATTCGCATGAAAACTCGAGGTTTGAACCAAGACGGTGAAGAAATTGTGTCTTGGTATCGATCAGTGATGGTGCCCAAGCGTAGTTCAGGAATTGGGCAGAACTATTTCCCGCAAGCAAAAAGTGGTCCGCTTACCGCCGAATAGTTGTTAGACCAAGAATTATTCGAGCGGCGGTAGTACGGGAATCGGATCCCCACAGGTTGACCTCGGTACAGTCCCGGCAAAAATTTTCTGTAACCAGTCGACCGCCGTTGGGCCACCAATCGCTGGGGCGAGCTCGTGCCCAACGCCGCCCAGCCACAGTGCGCTGACATTCGTTCCGGCTTCACACCACGTCTTTTGTAGGTAGGCGTTTGGTTGAGGGAGCACAACTTCATCGGCGGTACCTTGAATGAGAAGCAATGGCATCTCGGCGGGGAGTGGTGGCGGGGTTTGATCCGCTAACGCTGCGCTCCAAGCCGCATTCTCAATCGGATTCACCGAAAAAAAGTTCTCATTGAATGCCTTCATCCGAATCTCTGCTTCAAGACCGGCATCCTTGATGCATTCCTGGGCTAATCGGTCATAATTCTTCTGGGCGGGCGTGGTTAAAATCTCATTCACCGGAAGGTCTGGGTAGCGCAGCGGCCAAGAACGCATTACCTCGGCACCAATTACCCAACCAATCAAAGTGTTCCACTGCTTACTCATTATTTGGATTAACTCACCTGCTGGTGCTGCGGCCACTACCCCGAGTAGGTCAAGTTCAGGTGCGAACTCTTTACTCAGGTGGCCGGTCCATAAAGCGGTATGCCCGCCCTGTGAGTGACCGAACACCGCATATCGGGAACCAACATTTGAATTCGGGATCTGCTGGAGTGCGCGCACACTGTTCACGGTGTCGCGAACTTCTTGATCTTTGAGCAGATACGCCTGTACTCCTGGGGTGCCCAGACCGGTGTAATCCGTGGCAACGAGAGCCCAGCCGAGCTGAATCATGCTGGGTAGAAATTGGGTTAATTGGGATGTGGGGTCGGCTGTGCGTGAGGGTGCGCATGCATCGCCTTCACCCACGGTTCCGTGGGTCCAGGCAATTATTGGTCGAGGCGGCTGCGGATCCGATGCCTTCGGGATGAATGCCGTCCCGCTAGCAGCAGCTAGGTCGCCATTGTCGAGTTCGGTTAAGTAGAGGATTCGCAGTGCATCGGCGCCGTCAACGTCGATACCGAGGGGCTCAACCCGAAGCAGGTCACCCGGTTTCCCTTGAAGGGGAGTAGGCGGGGTATAAAACGGTTGCAGGTCACGCTGTGTCACGGATGACTCCATATTGTTTGAGATAGTCATTGCGGTCAGGAAAAGAGCCAGCCCGGTAATAATCGCGAGAATGCCAATCGCCCAAGATTTAAGGATGCCCATTCAGGGAGCATATCCGGTAGGACATGATGTACCTGTGGTTTACGAATCAGATGAGCGAGAGACGTGGGTTGAGATTTCACTCGATGCTCCGAGTGAGACGAGTGCCCTCCAATCTGTCGTTTCCACGGCGACTTCAGTTGGATCAGGAGCATTAGGTCTGGCACGTTTTGCCACAGAAACCTCAATTTATATGGTCACGGAGTCCACGAAGGCCATAACAAAATCAATTCTGGACACGGTGGTTCCCGTCGCAGTTAATGCGATTGTCTCCCGGATCGACATCAACGAGATTGTTAAAGAACATGTTGACGTGAATGAGATCGTTGCTCAAGCAGACATTACCCCGATCCTTGATCGCGTTCCCATGGCGGAAATTGCCGACTACGTAATCGAAGAAATTGATTTGCCGAGCCTGGTGCGCGAAAGCACAGGTGGTGTCGCAGATGGATTGCTGGGAACCATCCGTTTCCAAGCGATTCAAACCGATAACCTCGTCAGCCAAATTGTGGATCGGATCCTGTTCCGCGGGACAAAGCGGGCTGACGCGCGTGAAGTATCGGTGGATCATGCCCACATTTAGTCAGTTCAATAAGACTTTCGTTCCAGGTTCACAGGTTCATTTCAGTTCATTACCGGAACGCGCTCGCTCTATTCAGGGTTTGAGTGCTGGGTTTACCAGTCGCTTGATTGCGGTATTTATCGATATTGCACTTGTCGCATTGCTCGTTTTGAGCGCATGGGGTGGATGGGAAGCACTTCGTTACATTTTGAATGTCTTTTACACCTTGCCAGCTTTATTAGGAGTCCCATTATTGATCATCGGTTATCTGCTTATGTGGCTTTATTGGACCTGGAGCTGGTCGATCGGGGGTCGCTCACTAGGAAATATATTGATGGGACTTCGCGTTCAAAGACGGCACGGTGAGAACCTTGGACTCGGTTTGGCCGCACTTCGATCGGCATTTTCGGTGGTTTTTGCCCTAGGCCTGCTGTGGTCAATTTTTAGTAGTAAGAATAAATCACTGCAGGACGTTGTGCTGGGAACCGAAGTTGTCTTTGATTGGGCGCCGCTGTTGCCTAAGGTCGACATGACGTTCTCCATGGAAGGTGATAAAAGTGAGAAAGACGAGAATTAACGGCTATAAAATTCTTTAACAAATTCTCTGAGGTTAGTTCACGTGCAGCTGGATTTGGGTGGACTGAAGACACTTGAAGTAGGTGGCTAGTCCGGTTCAACCTCAAGCAGATAGAGCTGATGGGTCGCTCGAGTGCACGCAACAAAAATATCAGAACCACGAACACCTTGAAGACCAATTTGGTCAGGATTGACGACAAAAACGACATCAAATTCTAAGCCCTTGGTCTCTTTCGCACTTAATACTGCAATACGAAAGTCAATTGCGGCCGGTCCAAAACCAATGTCGGTTGACTTGTTATGAAACTTTTCTTGCCACCTTGGTAAGAGAGGGTCCGGCAAAATAACACATGCACGTCCAGCGTGACCTTCCATAGCATTTTTCAGAAAAGCCAATATTTCACTTTCGACTACGCTGACATTTATGGTGTTCGCACCATTACGAATTGAGACCAGCTCGGGTGCGGTTCCCCCTGCTTTTAGTAACTGCTCGATTGATGTCTGAACAGTCTCTTCAGTTATCCGATAGGTGACATTGAGACTAAAGAGCGCAAGTTTTTCGCCGGCCCAAGCCAATGCTTCATTCCAGTCTCGAGCACCCGCGGGATGTGACGATTGTTGAAGGTCACCGACAATCGTCATCGATTTTCGCACGGCTCGGCGCTGTATGGCGCGCCATGCCATTTCGCTCAATTCCTGTGCTTCGTCAACGACAATATGCCCATAAATCCACTCGCGGTCAAGATAAGCGCGTTCCGCGACGGTTGACGTTCGAGCAGATCGAGAGTCTCGATTCCCATAACGCATTTCACCGGCGTCGAGCTCCATATAGTCAGAACGCGTTTCCCGGGACTCGGGAACGGCGCGCACCCAATCGCCAAGAAGTTCAGCACATTCATCTAAAAGTGCTACATCGTCGACGGTCCATACACTCCCGGGTTCGCGAAAGAGCAAACTTTGTTCGTGACTTGAAAGAACGTCTTGAGAAGCCAACTTGAGGAAATCACGATCACCAAACAATTTAGTGAGAACTTTCTGCGGAGTGGTCGGCATCCACATGAGGTTCAAAACGCGGCGCACGTTTCGGTCGTCAATAAAGTCAGCGAGCAGTTCGCTCCTAGTCTCGTAGTCAATTTGCTCGTGTCCTTGATCGTTGGCCAAGTTTCGGGCTAGGTATTCGAGGACGCGTTTGAGAAAAATCTCTCTGTTCACATGGTAGGTACCACGTTTCGACAGCGACTTCACGCAATCGCGAATCTGGGTTCTCGTAATGTGAAGTTTGGTTCCACCTTCGGTTGTTATGTTGATTTGCGAATCGGGGATATTTGACCAAAGTGCGACTGCATTGGTCAGCACCTGTGCCATTTTTGCCCGGCCCTTAACCCCCGAGACTTCAAACGATTCATCGATCGTGGCATTAATGCCAGGAAAGAGTTGGCCGGGGGTTAACAGGACGATGTCGGTTTCACCCAGACTCGGGAGCACTTGATCGATATATCGCAAAAACGCGGTGCTAGGTCCAACAATCAGGATTGCATCTTTTGCCAGTCGGTCGCGGAAGGTGTAGAGCAACCAGGCAGCGCGGTGCAAAGCAACGACCGATTTTCCGGTTCCGGGTCCACCTTGAACTACCGTGATTTGGTTCAGTGGACTACGAATAATTACGTCCTGATCAGTCGCAATCGTGGCCAGGATGTCTGCCATTCGGCCATCCCTTGGTGCGGCGACCGAGTCTTTTGCTGCTTGGTAACTGCCTTCACCGGGCTCGGTGAGTACTTCGTCGTCAACGTGGGTGACAACCTGTTTCCCTTCGATTGATTTAATCGAAATCCGGCGACGCAGGACCGTATTCATGCGATGGGCGGTGGTCGCTTGATAAAAAGGTGCAGCGTTGGGGGCCCGCCAGTCGATGAGGGCCATATCCCCAGATTCTGTGCGAAGCCCAATTCGACCGATTCGATGGGTTTCTTGGGTGTCGCTGTTGATTCTCCCGAAGTAGAGGCGGTCTTTGGCGGCTTCGACCGAACGTAATTGTGAGCGTAGATTATCTGCGTGTGCCTCACGCTCAAGATCGTCTTGTCCCGTTCCAGTGGACGCGGCAAGGGCAAGGTTTGTCATCCGGGTTGATAAGTGTTCGCGTTGAGCCGAGAGAAGGGAATAGGCGGTGTCGGTGAATTCTTGTTCGTCATCGAGGACACTCGTCATTGCTCACCTCCTTTTACCATCTAGATACTTGGCGACACCGGAAATTGGTAGCCAACTATGTCACGCCGGTAGGTGGGAGGGGTGTACCGGTCTTTGAATTGGCATAGGACAAACTCTGGCTATGGCTGCCTTGACCGATTTCCATCATGTGGTGGCTGCGCCCCCTGGTGTCGAACTGGTCTTTGGCCTTCTGGATTCCGATGGCCTCGCGTCTAAAGGGAGAGCGGAAATGCGTGAGCTCGGTCAAGC
>CAMAVT010000156.1 GCA_945861775.1 Bifidobacterium breve | reverse complement strand
CTCAGGTGGTAGAGCAAGCGGCTCATAATCGCTGTGTCGCCGGTTCAAGTCCGGCCCTCGCTACAAGATTTTAGGCATCAGGCACAATAGGAACGCATACGAAGTTGAAAAGCGAAGTATCAAACCAGCACATGAGAGTGTGCTTCATGGAAGTGAGAGAGCAGTGGGCAAGGCCAGCGACGTTCGTCCCAAGATCACCTTGGCATGCGAAGAATGCAAAGACCGCAATTACATTACAAAAAAGAACCGTCGTAATGATCCTGACCGTCTTGAGGTCAAGAAGTTTTGCGTGAAGTGCAAGAAGCACACCCTGCACAAGGAAACCCGCTAACTTTTTCACGTGGCTATCAACCAAGAGTTCATTGGCCGCACCTACCCGCCAACAGAGGTCTACTCGGTTGGTCGGGAGAAGATTCGTGAATTTGCGAATGCATTGGGTGAGAGAGCATCCTGCTACTTTGATGTAGAATCTGCGCGAGCGTTAGGTTACCCAGATTTAGTCGCCCCTCCTACTTTTGCGATCACCTTTACTATGCAGGCGGCCGGACAGGTTATCCATGATCCTGAACTCGGCTTGGACTACACCCGAGTTGTGCACGGTGAACAAAGATTCGTGCAGCAGCGTCCCATTTTTGCTGGAGACGAAATCACGAGCACGGTGAGCGTTGATTCAATTCGATCCGCTGCAGGAAACGACATGATCACAGTGAAGGCACAAGTGCATGCAACTGATGGTGAACTCGTGTCCACTGTTTACACGTTGCTCGTCTCGCGCGGAGTTGGTGAAGCGTCATGAGTCTGATTTCCATCTCACAGGTACATGTTGGTTTGGAGTTGCCAGCACAAGAATTTGTTTTTACGCGAGCCGATCTAATTCGATACGCAGGAGCGTCCGGGGATTTCAACATTATTCATTGGAATGAGCGGGTTGCCAAAGAAGTCGGTTTACCGACCGTGATCGCCCACGGCATGCTCACCATGGGAACCGCGATCCGGGTAGTTACCGACTGGCTGGGTGACCCCGGCAAAGTAATTGAATACTCGGCCCGCTTCACTCGACCAATTCCGGTTCCAGACACGGATGAAGGATCGACCATCAAAGTTTCTGCGAAAATTACCGAGCTTCTCGAAAACAATCAAGCGGTGATCTCTGTTTCCGCGATTCATAATGAGGTTACGGTGCTCGCCAAGACAACGGCTACCGTTCAACTTGCACCATGACTGCGGTCCCTGATCAGATCATCGCGTTAGCCGAAGAACGTCAAGTGGCTCGTGCGAATAAAGACTTTACGCGATCAGACCAACTTCGGGAAACAATCTCGCAATCGGGGTGGTTGATAAAAGACACCTCTGAGGGCTACTCGCTCACTGAAGCCCCACCATTTGCTATCACGGAACATTTGGGTGCATGCGTGGATCAGTATGCGAATTCGGTGACCGGTGCAACCGTCGTGCTTGTAATTGTTGATGGCTGGCCAGAAGACGTTCACACATCATTGAGCGCATTACTCAACTGCGGCCCAAGCCATGTTCGAGTCCTGGTTATGGACTGCGGCAACGTTGATGGCGCAGGTGTAGTTGTCCATGAATTAGCAAAGGTTCACAACAACCTTATTGAATTTCACTTCGCTCAAACACTTCCCGAACTTGGGTGGGCAAATGTGGTCAATGCAGCCATTGCGGTTTCCGCCAGCGAATTTTTTGCCGTAATGGACTTATCGACCATCTGGGAAGGCGATGCACTCACCCCATTAATGGGGGTTTTCGCGGATCCGCAGGTAGCAATGACGGGTTGGCGTGCGGTCAATGTGGATGTGAGCCAAGAATGGCGGGAGTTCACTGCGGCAACAGCGGGGAGCGTCGACGCGATTTTGGGTTACTTCCTCGTGGCGCGCACGAGCGTGGCTCAGGAAATTGGACCTGACCCGAAAGCTAAGTTTTATCGAAATGCTGACATGGAGTGGTCCTTGGCAATCAGAGCTGCTGGCTATGAGGTGGTAGTTCCCGAAGGCGAATTACCACTGCGCCAGGAGCGGCACCACGGCTATCACGACAGCGACCCGGACTATCGTGAAAAGCAAAGCAAAAAAACTTATGACCGACTTTTACAGAGATTTCGTAAGTCGCCAGAGATTTTGCATAGAGGCAAAGATCATGACAATTGAACGACTCGAGGGAAACCTGCGTGAACACACATCGCTGCACGTTGGCGGTGGAGCGAAACAGCTCGTCCGGGTTTCAACCGATCAGGAGCTCATAGATCTAGTTCGCGATCTCGATCGACGCAATGTGCCACTATTGATTTTGGGTGGGGGAAGTAATGTCGTTTGCGCGGATTCTGAATTTCCAGGGACTGTAATCATTGTTTCAACTCAAGGTATTGACTGGATTGGTGATCACGTAGTTGTTGCTGCTGGTGAAGACTGGGACGCATTTGTTAGTTATGCACTCGCGCAAGGATGTGGGGAACTCACGCCACTTTCGGGAATCCCTGGATCAATGGGGGCGACACCGGTTCAAAATATTGGGGCATACGGCGTTGAACTTGCAGAGTTCATTGAGCACGTCGAAGTGTGGGATCGCACATCGGGTACTAGGCGAACAATGACTGCACCCGAGTGTGAATTTGAGTATCGCGACAGCACGTTCAAAAAAAATCCGAATCGGTACGTGGTACTGACCGTACGGTTAAAACTCATCAAAACACTTGATGTACCGATCAAGTACCTTCAACTTGCAAATGTAATGAATCAAGCTGTAGGAACAACAGCGAATGCAATAGAAGTGCGGGATCAGGTATTACAACTGCGCGCGACAAAAAGCATGGTGCTTAATTCTGTAGATACTGAATCAAATAGCACCGGGTCTTTTTTTATCAATCCAATTGTTGGGCACTCGGACGTACCACAAACCTGCCCAAGTTACCCCCTGCCGGCGAGCGATCCCCGTGTAGAAACACACATGAAAGTAAGTGCGGCGTGGTTAATCGAGAATGCGGGAATCACCAAGGGGTTTCATTTGGGTACTGAAGACTCCAGTATTCGCGTTTCGCGCAATCACTCCCTGGCGATTACGAATACAGGGCAGGGAACGACAGAGGAAGTCGTCAAATTAGCAAGCCATATTCGGCAACAAGTATTTGACTCTTACGGAATTGAACTTATTGTCGAACCGGTCCTCATCAACTGCGAACTCGATCAGCTCAAGGTGAATTAGTTAATCAGTCAACTAGCCGGTAGCGCTCGAAAGCAGTGCATGCATTCGGGCGAGCCCTTCCGTGATGTTTTCATCTGAAGTGGCATAGGAAAGTCGGAAAAATCCTGGCGTTCCAAATGCTTCACCCGGGACTACCGCTCCTTCGGCTTTCTCCAAAATAATTGCTGCAAGATCAGCCGAGGATCGCGCGATGGTCCCTCCAATTGATTTACCAAGCAAGCCGGCAACGGAAGGGTATGCGTAAAAGGCACCCTCAGGTAGCGGAGCGCTCACACCCGGAATGTCATTGAGCAGGTCAACCATGAGGGTGCGTCGTCGATCGAATGCAATCCGCATTTGATCAACCGCTTCGAGATTGCCACTCACTGCCGCAAGTGCTGCAACCTGTGACACGTTTGCCACATTTGAGGTTGAATGCGATTGCAGGTTTGTTGACGCTTTTATGACATCTGCGGGAGCGATCATCCAGCCGACGCGCCACCCGGTCATGGCATATGTCTTTGCGACTCCATTGATGACAACACAACGCTCGGCCAGTTCAGGCACCAAAGTCGGCATCGAGGAAAAGACGGCATCCCCGTAGACGAGGTGTTCGTAGATTTCATCGGTAATAACCCAAATGCCTTTTGCCAGTGCCCATTCACCGATTGCCTTGACCATTTCGGGTGAATAGACCGCGCCCGTGGGATTGGATGGTGAGACAAAGACCAGCGCCTTTGTCGCGGGGGTGAGGGCAGCATCAAGTTGGTCAACGGTTGCGCGGTAACCGCTCGTCTCATCGGTCATCACGATTACCGGCTTGCCCCCAGCCAACATGATCGATTCTGGGTAGGTCGTCCAGTAGGGAGCCGGCAAAATGACTTCATCACCTGGGTCAAGGAGGGTGGCAAAAGCGTTATAGAGGGCCTGTTTCCCCCCATTGGTGATCAAAATTTGATTCGCCGAGACCTCAAAGCCCGAATCACGCACGGTTTTCGCGGCGATCGCCTCTTTGAGCGCTGGCAAACCCCCGGCGGGGGTGTAGCGATGCCATTTGGGCTCGCGGCAGGCAGAAACGGCTGCTTCCACGATGTAGTCGGGGGTGGGAAAATCTGGTTCACCTGCACCAAAACCGATTACCGGACGCCCCGCTGCGATGAGAGCCTTGGCTTGGGCATCCACCGCAAGCGTGGCAGATTCGGTGATAGCCCCGATTCGGGCGGAAACTCGATTACGTGATGCAGGGTTCGCGGGAGCCTTTGAGGTAGCCATGGCTCAATAATGTCAGGGGATCTCAATTCAGCACGCTCCGCCCATGCATGACCCACCCATGCATGACCCACCCAGATGTGAGGGGTGGGGCAGAGCGTAGACTCTCGTCCCGCAGTAGGTCCTAGCGCAAGCATGCCTACTAAAGGGTTGTAGCTCAACTGGTAGAGCACCGGTCTCCAAAACCGGGGGTTGGGGGTTCAAGTCCCTCCAGCCCTGCAAACCGGTGCAAGCCGGCGCAAATGCATGACAGAACTACGTGTGACCGCAAGACGAAGAAGACTAAGTCCGACAAGAGTTCGAGTGGAGTAAACATGGTGGACACCGACGCTAAGCCCACGGGCGACAGCGGTGGCTCTGACGCGAAAAAGAAGAATATCTTTTCGCGGCTAGCTCTGTTTATCCGCCAAGTTGTAGTGGAACTTCGCAAGGTTATTTGGCCAACACGAAATGAGTTGGTCAACTACACGATCGTCGTAGTTTTCTTCATATTCCTGATGTCGGGAATAGTTGCCCTATACGACTTTGTTTTCACCAGGGGAGTGCTGTTCGTTTTTGGGTAAACCCCAAAACGCGATAGGACTTCACTCACTGCCATAAGTATCTAAAGGAGCAAGCAACTCGTGTCGAATGAGAATGTGTCAAATGAGAACGAATCGATCCCCTTGGATCCATTCGCCCCTGACGCACCCGAAAGTGATGCAAGCGTCGAGGCGATCGCGCAAGAAGTGGTGGCTGAACTAATCGCTGACGAATTCGCCCAGGACGAACAAGAGACAGAAGCTGAGGCCGCCGTTGTCGCCGAAGCGGAAGAAATTGTTGCTGAAGCCGAAGCTGAAGATGGCGAAATTGATCCCCTTGAAGAATTCACAATCTCCATGCGTGTGGCTCCTGGCGACTGGTATGTAATTCATAGTTACGCAGGCTATGAAAACAAAGTCAAGGGAAACTTGGAAGCACGAAGCCAGACTCTCAACATGGAGGATTACATTTTCCAGGTTGAAGTTCCCATGGAGGAAGTCACCGAGATTAAAGGTGGAATGCGTAAGCAGATTCGCCGCAATAAGTTCCCC
>CAMAVT010000155.1 GCA_945861775.1 Bifidobacterium breve | reverse complement strand
GGGAAGGTGGGGGATTCACTCCGCGAGAATCTCGCACAGGTTCTGCTCAACCGACGCATCACCGAACTCCTGCGTGATGTTCCCCTCGAATTCACGGTGGACCAACTCGACCGCCAGTCCTTTTCTTTGGCCGGTGTCTACCAACTTTTTGACACCTTGCAATTCACCGCTTTACGCAGTCGAGTTGACAAACTCCCGGGCGCGATTATCTCTGTTGGAAGTGAAGAGCAGCCGGCAGTTAAGAGCTTCCCGGCAGAAGTCACGGATCGTGAAGTGTTCCCCAATGCCGTGATCGGGGATCTGATTGCAGTGAAAGGGCCTGTTTCGATTGCTATTCAGGGTGAATTCGCTCGAGGCTCGGGAACCATAAATGCGCTGGCCGTTTGCTCGACCAAGCAGGTTCACGTGCTGGCATCAATCCCAGCTGCAGATTTAGGCAAGGTCATGGTGTGGCTCGCCACCTGCCCAAATGAAAAGACCATTCACGACGGAAAATCGCTGCTCTGGACTTTGGCCGCCTTCGGAATTGATATATCTGACATAGAGATCCACATGGACACAGCGCTTGCTGGCTACCTCATCGATCCAGGGCAGAGATCGTATGAGTTAGCCGACCTCGCGCAACGCGAACTTGGTCGCAGTCTGGATGAGGCAGATGATCAACTTTCCATGTTCGGTGAAGCAGATACAAGCACAAGTTTGGCTCAGACGGCGCAAGTTATTTGGGAATTGGGTTTGGTGTTGTCGGTGAAGCTTGAAGCACTCCAATTACTGCCGCTTTTGGTCGATATGGAGATTCCAACCGAAGTCTCACTTGCCCAAATGGAGCATGTCGGGATTGCGGTGGACTCACAATCGCTCAGGAGTCTTTCTGTTGAATTCGGCGACCAGATGCGTTCGGCCGAGACTGCAAGTTTTGAATTAGTCGGGCACCAATTCAATTTAGCATCTCCCAAGCAATTACAAGAAGTGCTTTTCAATGAACGTGGTTTGCCGAAAACTAAAAAGATCAAAACTGGGTTCACCACCGATGCGGAGGCGTTGGCGAATCTGTATGCACAAACGAAAGACCCGCTGCTTGAACATCTGTTGAAGTGGCGCGAGGACTCAAAACTGCGTCAAACGGTCGAGAGCCTGATTCCACTCGTTGATCCGAAAGGCCGGATTCATACGACATTTCGTCAGACGGTGGCGGCTACCGGACGCCTATCCTCAATAGACCCCAACTTACAAAACATCCCGGTGAGAACCGAAGCAGGTAGACGTATTCGAGCGGCTTTCGTTGTTGGCGAGGACTACGAATGTCTGCTCACAGCGGACTACAGTCAAATTGAATTGCGCATCATGGCCCATCTGTCCCATGATGAGGCTTTGATTGAAGCCTTTAAATCGGGTGAGGATCTACATGACACCGTCGCCCGACAGGTATTTGGCGTCAGCGATGTAACCCCCGATATGCGGCGGCAGATCAAGGCGATGTCCTATGGATTGGCATATGGGCTGTCCCCGTACGGCCTTGCAGCACAACTTGATATCTCGACCGAAGATGCTCGCATCATGATGGACGATTACTTCCGCAGATTTGGTGGAATTCGGACATATCTGGCGCAAGTAGTCGAAATTGCACGCAGTAAGTTGTACACGGAAACCATGTACGGCAGACGCCGCAAGCTACCGGACCTAGGTAGTGACAATCGGCAGCGACGTGAGATTGCCGAGCGGATGGCGCTGAACGCCCCTATTCAGGGTAGCGCCGCCGATATTGTAAAAATTGCGATGCTCAAGGTGGATCAAGCCCTTCGAGCCGCGGGGCTCCAATCCCGATTACTTCTTCAGGTCCATGATGAACTGGTTCTTGAGGTGGCAAAAGGGGAAAAGGAGCAAGTTAGTGCACTTGTGCGCGCTGAGATGGCTTCGGCTGCTTCATTGCTCGTTCCCCTTGATGTCAACGTGGGAACCGGACCGAACTGGGATGCCGCCGCTCATTAGAAATGTGTTACGCATTAGGCTCAGGGGCCTTAGGCGTTCGAGGATCAGACCTAGGATCCTCACAAAACGGCGCTTAAGCATCCACAACATCTAATCCACCGGAGCCATTTTCTCCATGACAACCCCAACCATAACTTCAACACCACCCCAGGTCGCAATTAACGACATTGGAACTGCCGAGGATTTCCTCGCAGCAATTGACGCAACAATCAAATACTTCAATGATGGAGATCTCGTCGAAGGAATTGTTGTCAAGGTCGATCGAGACGAAGTTCTCCTTGATATCGGCTACAAAACTGAAGGCGTAATCCCTTCCCGCGAACTTTCGATTAAGCATGACGTCGACCCCAGTGAAGTGGTCACAGTTGGCGACGTCGTTGAAGCACTCGTTCTCACGAAAGAGGACAAAGAGGGTCGCTTGATTCTGTCCAAGAAGCGCGCACAGTACGAGCGGGCATGGGGCACGATTGAAAAGATCAAGGAAGAAGACGGTGTCGTCGAGGGCTTGGTTATTGAAGTTGTCAAGGGTGGTCTGATTGTTGATATCGGACTTCGTGGCTTCCTCCCAGCTTCTTTGGTGGAAATGCGTCGCGTCCGTGACCTGCAGCCATACATTGGCAAGGTTCTTGAAGCTAAAATCATCGAGTTGGATAAGAATCGGAATAACGTGGTTCTTTCCCGCCGTGCCTATCTTGAGAAGACCCAGAGCCAGGTCCGTCAAACCTTCCTCAATCAGCTACAGCGCGGTCAGATTCGCAATGGTGTTGTTTCCAGCATTGTTAACTTTGGTGCTTTCGTAGATCTTGGTGGCGTCGACGGTCTTGTCCACGTTTCAGAACTGTCATGGAAGCACATCGACCACCCATCCGAGGTCGTACAGGTGGGTGACGAAGTTACCGTTGAGGTACTTGAAGTTGACATGGACCGAGAGCGAGTATCTCTCTCACTCAAGTCGACCCAAGAAGACCCATGGCAGCACTTCGCGCGCACCCACGGAATCAATCAGGTTGTGCCGGGCAAGGTCACAAAGTTGGTTCCCTTCGGTGCATTCGTGCGTGTTGACGAGGGGATTGAAGGACTCGTCCACATCTCTGAGCTCGCTGAGCGTCACATTGAAATGCCGGAGCAAATCGTTCAGGTCAACGACGACATTTTTGTTCGTGTCATCGACATCGATTTGGAACGCCGTCGAATCTCACTCTCACTGAAGCAGGCCAATGATTCATCTGATGGCCAGGCGGTTGAAGAGTTCGATCCATACCTCTACGGAATGGCTCCAGCATTCGACGAAGCGGGCAACTACACGGGACCGGCCGGATTTGATCCTGAAACGGGTGAATGGAAAGCGGGCTTCGAAGAACAACGCTCCGAATGGGAGCGTGAGTACGCAGAAGCGCATTCACGTTGGGAAGCGCATCGCAAGCAGATGACCGAAGCCAAGGAGGCCGATCAGGCTGCTGCGGTTGAGTCGGGCGATGCCAATGCTTACTCGTCAGAGTCAACAGCCAGTGAAGGAACGTTGGCGGACGACTCTGCATTGCAGGCTCTTCGGGACAAACTCACCACCGAGTAATTTTATGTCTCACCGCATGCCTTTCGTTGTCGGTTTAACCGGTGGCATTGGTTCAGGTAAGTCAACAGCGGCGTCGTGTTTTTCACAACACGGCGCCGTTGTTATTGATGCCGATGAAATTTCTCGGGAATTGACGGCGCCCGGTTCCCCGGTGATTGCTGAATTGGCTGAGGAATTCGGTGCGGGAATTCTCCAATCGAACGGTTCTTTGGATCGGGCTGCTTTGGCGACAATTGTCTTTAATGATCAGGGGTCACTCTCGGCGCTGAATGCAATCATGCATCCTAGGATTCGGGTTGAGACGCTTTCGCAGATTTCCATGGTGAAGTCGAACCAGATTGTTGTTTACGACATGCCATTGCTGGTCGAGACCAATTCGGTTGAACTATGTGACGTTGTCGTGGTGGTGGACGTTGACTTTCCGCACCAAGTCGAGCGGCTAGTCGCAAGTCGTGGAATGAGCGTTGCGCAAGCCGAGGCAAGGATTCGCAATCAAAGCTCACGTGAAGCACGCAATCTGGCTGCAACATGGGTGATTGATAACAATGGAACACAGCAGGAGTTTGAACAGGGCTGTATTTTTGTGTGGGAGGAGATTGTGAAGCGAGCCCATAAGATTAGCCCGTGACCAGACCCATAACCGATCTGACGAGAACGGTTGCTCCATTTGAAGTTATTTCACCTTTCCAACCATCGGGTGATCAACCGGCTGCCATTGAGGAATTGACTCAACGGATTCAATCGGGGGAAAAGAACACTGTGTTACTGGGTGCTACCGGTACCGGGAAAAGCGCCACAACGGCATGGCTGGTTGAAAAATTGCAAAGACCCACATTGGTTATGGCTCCGAACAAAACTCTTGCGGCTCAACTCGCAACAGAATTTCGGGAATTACTTCCGAATAATGCGATCGAATACTTTGTCTCCTACTACGACTATTACCAACCAGAGGCCTACGTCCCGCAGTCTGACACCTTTATCGAGAAGGACTCAACAGTCAACGAGGAAGTTGAACGGCTTCGGCATTCGGCTACGAATAGTTTGCTGACCAGACGTGATGTTTTAGTGGTAGCTACGGTTTCGGCGATCTATGGTCTAGGGACTCCTCAGGAATACGTCGACCGGATGATCCGACTTCGAGTAGGGGAGGAATATTCGCGGGATTCACTATTACGGGCCCTCGTCGCCATCCAGTACACCCGAAATGACGTGGCCTTTACCCGTGGCACGTTTCGGGTGCGTGGTGACACTGTTGAAGTTTTTCCGGTATATGAAGAGCACCCGGTCCGAATCGAAATGTTCGGAGACGAGATCGAACGCATGATGACACTTCACCCCGTCACCGGTGAAATCATTACCGAAGACGAAGAGATGTACATTTTTCCAGCAACCCACTATGTCGCAGGACCTGAGCGCATGTCTCGCGCCATCGGTGACATCCAGATTGAGTTGGAGCAGCGTGTCGCGGAATTTGAAAAGCAAGGGAAGCTGCTCGAGGCGCAGCGGATAAAGATGCGGACAACATTTGACATTGAGATGATGCAGCAAGTGGGTTTCTGTTCGGGCATTGAAAACTACAGCCGATTCATTGATGGTCGCGAACCCGGTAGTCCGCCCAACTGTCTCATTGACTACTTCCCCGAGGACTACCTACTTGTTATCGATGAGTCCCATGTCACGGTTCCACAAATCGGAGCTATGTTCGAGGGTGATGCCAGCCGGAAGCGAACATTGGTTGAACATGGATTCCGGTTACCGAGCGCCATGGATAACCGACCACTGAGATGGAAGGAGTTCGAGGAGCGTATTGGTCAGGCGGTCTATCTCTCTGCTACACCGGGTCCCTACGAACTTACCGCGGTACAGGGTGACGTTGTTGAGCAAGTTATTCGCCCGACCGGCCTCGTTGACCCTGAGGTTGTTATTAAGCCAACGCAGGGACAGGTCGATGATCTGATCCATGAGATTCGAATTCGCGTAGAGAAAAATGAGCGGGTTCTCGTGA
>CAMAVT010000154.1 GCA_945861775.1 Bifidobacterium breve | reverse complement strand
GAGATGGAAAGGCCACCGTACGTGGCGGCGTAGACCGTGGAACCGACCACGTAGACACCCTTGACGTATCTGTTCGACGTCGTCTTTGTGGTCCAGGTAGCGCCGCCGTCGGTGGACTTGGACAAGTACTGCTCGTATGTCGCGGCATAGACCGTGGAACCGACCGCATACACACCCGTCAAGTAGTTTCCCCCGAGTCCGTCCACCGTCGTCCTATTGGTGAAGGTGGCGCCGCCGTCAGTGGAGATGGACAGGCCGGCGGTCGTGGCGGCATAGATCGTGTCGAGGGTGCCATCAATGACGTACACCCCCACTACGTAGTTGCTCCCGAGGCCGCCCTCGGTGTTGGCGACAGTCTTGCTGGTGAAGGTCTCGCCTCCGTCGGTGGAGATGGACAGGCCACCACCATCCGTCGCGGCATAGATGGTGTCGGGCGTGCCGTCAATGGCAAACACAGCGTTGACGGTGTTGTTCCCGAGGCCGCCCTCGGTGTTGGCGACAGTCTTGTTGGTGAAGGTCTCGCCTCCGTCGGTGGAGATGGAAAGGCCACCACCAGTAGCGGCATAGACGGTGGTTCCCGCGACGTACACACCGTTCACCGTGTTGCTCCCGAGACCGGGGGTTCCGGTGTTGCTGGTGGTCTTGTTGGCAAAGTCGCCGGGGTCAGCCGAAGCCGTTGTCGCCTGCACGCCACCTGCAGCAATTAGCACAAGCAAGGAGACGAGCACCGCTGTCCAGCGACTGATTGCGTGACGGAGATACCTCCACCTGGACGTGGTGGCAACGGACAAGGAATGGCTCGCGACATGACTCATGCAATTACGCTATGAAGAATGTGGGATCTTCGCTCCGCTACCCCACACGTGTATACGAATTGGTATACACGTGTATCCCAATGACCTCAGGGCCACGGCATTAGGAGCAGGGTAGATCCGAGCCTCGCGACACTCGGCTGCTCTATGTGGAAAACGATCCCGTGCTGCGATCGCCCTAGTTCGAACAGCAGCGGGGACAGGGGCCATCGATTCGCAGTATCGCGAATCTCCTGCACAAAAAGAATTGACCCAGGGGGTCATCCCTGGGTCTTTTCATTTGGTAGCGGGGACAGGATTTGAACCTGTGACCTCTGGGTTATGAGCCCAGCGAGCTACCGAGCTGCTCCACCCCGCGCTGTTTTTGTACCACCCGAACTATACGGGAGTATTGGTGTCATTGATTTCGCGGGTAAGGCTATTGCGCTAAATCCTAGTTGCGCACCGCGTACACCCACGCGAATTCCTGAGCAGCACCGCTGGGAGTGATGTGCTCATGAATCGAGGTGTCGATGACGGTGAAATCCACCGCGAGTGAGCTTGTGAGGTCGGCAATGCTGTGACGGGCTACAGATAACCCTGAGCATGATTCGGGCCCATTTTCAGAGAATGTCCCCATGATCAGGTACCCACCAGGAACTAAAGCTTCGGCAGCCATCGAGAAATATCTTTGTTGATCTTCTTTTTCGGTGAGGAAATGAAAAACTGCGCGGTCATGCCAAAGGCCATACATCCGGTCAGGGCTCCAGTCGCGAATATCTGATGCAATCCACTCGACCTTTCGACCCTCGGCTTTGCGCACTCCCTCGCTCAAGGCAAAGTCACTGATGTCTAACACAGTGAGGTCGGTGAATTCAAGGTCAATCAAGTCATGAACAAAAGGTGAGAGTCCACCACCAATGTCAATGATTGGGGTTGCTTTGCCAACATTGCTCGTGATGAATTCAACTTCGGGTGAACTCTCCTGATACCAACTGAGTTTGGAAGCCGGATTGTTTTCATACCGGTCATTCCAATGATCAGTCAGACTCATTTCATTCCCACTTACGCGTTGGCCCCATCGGTTGCCGGTGCCTCTGGCTTCACTGCGGGAACTGGCTCCGGTGGAGAGGACACTGGCCGAGGATTCAGTAGTGCTTCGGCAATGGCGATTCGCGTGATGGCTGCCTGGAGTCGGTCCTGGGCTTGACCGTAGGCTGCAAAATCACCTTCGGCAAGGGCAATTCGACCTTCTGCAAATGCTGCCTGAGCATCTTCTACCGCTGCAGCTAACTGCTCAATGGGATCCGTTG
Source organism: Bifidobacterium breve (assembly GCA_945861775.1). Lineage (GTDB taxonomy): Bacteria > Actinomycetota > Actinomycetes > S36-B12 > S36-B12 > UBA4592. The sequence continues at coordinate 3,550 of CAMAVT010000154.1, read as the reverse complement.
GTGTGGTTGTCGTTCCACCCGGATCGGTCGTTTCCCCGGTGGTTGTCCCTCCACCAAGATCAATGTTCGGGATGGTTTCTGGGATCGCGTCAGGACTTGTTCCCAATACCTTTGCTAGAGCCTTGGCTAAGTTGTCTTCCAGCGCGACATTGGCGCCGTAACCTGCGAGGACCTTTCGCAACAACGGGTAGCCGTCAGCTGCTGCACGAATGTAGACCGGTTCAACATAGAGCAATCCACCGTTGAAAGGGAGCGAGAGCAGGTTGCCGAGTTCAACTTCGGAACCGCCACGACGCAACAGTGAGAGTTGCGAACTCACGTCAGGGTCGGACTCAAAGTTGTTTTGAACCTGTTGCGGCCCGGGAATTGTTGTGTTGCTGGGTAATTGCAGTACTTGGATATCTCCATAGTTCTCCCCCGGAGACGAGTTCACCGCCATAAATGCCGCCAACGTTTGTCGTCGTTGCGGGGCAAAGGTGGTCGTGAGCGAGAAAGCGGTGTTTACCTGTCCGGGCATTTGCAGGGTCAAGTAATAAGGAGGTTGGAAAACTTGGGCGGGCGCAACGGTTGGGTCAAATGGCACGATCCACACATCGGTACCGTTGTAGAACGTCACCGCATCAGTTACGTGGTAGCGCGACATGATGTTGCGCTGGACTTTAAAGATGTCCTGTGGGTAACGAACGTGAGCGAGGATGTCATCTGACATGGCGCTGCGAGGCTCAACTACATCAGGGAAAGCTTTCATCCAGGTTTGAAGAACTGGATCAGTTTCATCCCATGCGTACAACTTGACCGAGCCCTCATAGGCGTCAACGACAGCCTTCACCGAGTTGCGCATGTAGTTGACCTGATCACGTGGGAGCAGTCCCGATTGAATCACCCGATTGCTGATCGAATCACTTGTTGCATCAGCAAGGGAAACGCGTGAGGAATACGGGTATTCATTGGACAGGGTGTAACCATCAACGATCCACTGAATACGACCGTCTGCAACGACAGGGTAGGGATCTTGATCCAGGGTCAACCACGGTGCAACCTTCTCAACGCGGGTCAGAGGTGTGCGATCCCACATAATCTGGGATTCTTCATTGACCAAATCAGAGAGCAAAATATTTGAGTCCTGGAATTTTGTTGCGAACAGCATCTTGCCGAGGAAGGAGCCCATAGGCACGCCGCCGGCGCCGTCGTAGGTATTTGTTGCTTGGCCCGTTGGGCTTGCATCGTCTGGGTAGTCCAACTCCACGGAAGGTGAACCTTTGGGTGCGCCAACAATTGAGTACTGCGGGCTTAGTTCACCGAAGTAAACACGTGGCTGGGTTACTTCAAGCTCACCGATGGGTGGGATATCAGATGCGAAAAAGTCTGGGGTTCCATCACTGAGTGCTGTGTTGTCAAATGCACTCACGAAACCGTAACCGTGCGTGTAAACGGCGCGGTCGTTGGTCCAGTTGCGTTGTCCATCGGGGATACCCGCAAGATTAATTTCGCGCACGGCAACAACCGCTCCCCGACGACCCTGGGGAAGGTCATAGCGATCAACGTCAAGATTTGTGTTGAACGAGTAGTAACCTCGAATTTGCTGCAACTGGTTATAGGTTGGTGAAACAATGGCTGGGTCAAGCAGTCGAATATTGCTGAGCGTTCCCGCACTTGCCTCGAGGGTCTCAACCGTTGGGGGTGAAACTGAACCGGCGTAATCAACTACATCAGCATTCACAATTGAGTAGGCATCCCGCGTTGCATCAATATTGAGCTGAATGTAGGGCGCTTCACGCACCAACTCACTGGGGCGAACTTGAAATTGCTGAACAATCATCGGGTAAAGGCCGCCGATAACCACCGAAGTCAAAATCAATAGCCCAAGGCCAAATGAAGGGATGACCCATTGCCTGCGGAAAATATTAAAGATGAAGAGGGCGGCTACCAAAATTGCCACGAACACCAAAATATTTAAGGCAGGGAGTACTGCGTTCACATCTGCGTACTTCAAGCCGGTGAAACCGCTCACCAGGGTTTCACTTTTAGTGACCAGCCCAAATCGGTCGAGGTAGTAGGCCAATGCCTTAAGCAGTATTAGGACAGCCAGCAGGGTTGATAGTTGCACCTGAGCAGCGCGTGAAGCGCGATCACCTTTTGGCTGGAGGCGAAGACCGCCGTAGAGGTATTGCACCGCAATCACGATCATGAGGGACAGGATCACAAGTGTGAAAGCGAATCCCAGAGCAAAACGATAAAACGGTAATTCAAATGTGTAGAAAGAGAAATCCAAACCGAATTGCGGATCTACCTGCCCAAATGGGGTGGAGTTGCGCCACAGCAAAAATGATCCATATTCACTTGATCCGGCAAGTCCGGCAAAGAAAGAAAGCCCAAAAACAATGGCAGTCGCAATCCATTTGCGGTAGGGCTCAATACCAACCCGATACCGCTCAAGACTTGCCTGCTCTGGACTGGCGCTGACATAAGAGGGCCTGGTGCGAAAGGCAATGAAAAGCGCAAGCGAGGAGACGATTGCCATGATCAGGAACAAGATCGCGAACATGATTGCTCGAGTAAACAACGAGATACTAAAAACTTGAGACTTTCCCACTGAGTCAAACCACAGTAGTTCAGTGTAAAAACCGGTGAAGATGACGAAAGCAACAACGATGCCAACCAAGATCAACAAGGTCGGGAGGAGTACTCCCCCACGGCGTTTAGGTTGCAGGTCAGGGCTCATGGAATTTGCGTTACTCACCCCCTAAACCTACGTTACAACCGAAATGAGCGCCCTAGGGCGTGGCCGGGCAGGTGGTAACGGGTATTCCGGCCACCCAATGGTTCATTTCCTTGATGGCGTCCGTGAGGGAAGTGACCGGAGTGACGGTGAGCCCGTCAGGAATATGGCCTTGGGCCTCAGCACAATGCTGCTCAGGCATGAGGAACAATTCCGCACCGGCGTCGCGCGCGCCAGCCAGCTTTTGCCGGATCCCACCAATGGGCCCAACTACGCCCTCAGGGGTGATCGTGCCCGTGCCGGCAATGTGGTTGCCACCCGTTAGTTCCTCGGGGGTGAGTTTGTCAACGATTCCGGCAGCAAACATCAAGCCCGCACTGGGTCCACCGACGTCGCTGAGGGTGAAGTTGATATCAAACGCGGCCGAGTAAAGCTCCCCTACCGAAATTCCCAGGTAGGGCTTGCCAGGAACATCTGGGTTCTCACCCGAAGTCACTTTTACCGTTTTGTTTTCCGCCGATCGACGAATCTCAAATGTGAACTCCGTCCCGACCGGTGAACCTTGGACGGTTTTAACAACATCTGAGGGCGCCTTTACTGCGACGCCGTTAATAGAAAGGATTTCATCTCTTGGCTCAAAGGCTTCATCTGCTGGCGCACCAACAATCACCGCGGTCGCAACTATTTTCGTTTCAACGGGTAAATCTAGGTACCTGAGTGCCGCGGCAACCGAGTTTGACTCTGATGTACTAAAAGCTGCTGCATTTCTCGCTTTGACCGCTTCACCGCTTATGTCATCGGGATAAATCAATTCCCGAGGAACAACGGCAT
>CAMAVT010000153.1 GCA_945861775.1 Bifidobacterium breve | reverse complement strand
TACTTTCTTTCAACAAATAATAGGTGTCACTTCCCCGCAAGATTCCTAAGTGACCCACGAGTGGCGCTATCCCTGAAACTTTGTTCATTAACTTCACCAGAATGGGACGGGCGCGCGCTTCGAGCGGCTCATGTCGCATGTAGGCGGAGCCGACTTCAAATGCGCTCACCCCGAGACCCCATAGAGCATTTTCAGTCTGTGAACTACTCGAGTCACTTCCTGCAATTGGAGTGACAAATCCTTTTGACTGCATCGCGGCGAGGAGGTGGTAAAGCGAGGATTTGGGTATTTTTAATTCCCGGCCGATGGTTCTCGCTGGAATCGGGCTGGCACTGCGAGCCATAAGCAGCAACACTTCGAGGGCTCGATTCGCAGCAGGTACCTGACTCATCCAGGCAGTCTCGCATTTCAGACTGATTATGTCTATTTTATCATTGCCCTGGGCTTCATTGGAGCAGACTCTGGACATGACCACCGAAAATCTGATCACCCCAACCTATGACCCCACCCGCGAGATTCACGCGGCCCGCGGGAGCACCCGCACTGCTCTGGGTTGGGGACAGGAAGCGGCAATGCGCATGCTGCAAAACAACCTTGATCCTGCGGTTGCCGAATACCCGGAAAAACTGGTTGTGTATGGCGGCACCGGCAAAGCCGCCCGCGATTGGCGCAGCTACGACGCCATGATTCGAAGTCTGCAAACCCTGAAAAACGATGAAACCATGTTGGTGCAATCTGGGCGACCGGTCGGAATCATGCAGACCCATGAATGGGCACCACGCGTGCTGATTGCCAACTCAAATCTGGTCGGTGACTGGGCGAACTGGCCCGAGTTCCGTCGATTGGAGCACTTGGGGTTAACCATGTACGGCCAGATGACGGCTGGATCTTGGATTTACATCGGTACCCAAGGAATCCTGCAAGGAACCTATGAAACATTTGCAGCAGTCGCGCAGAAGAAATTCAACGGGACATTGGCAGGCACTTTGACACTCACTGCAGGGTGCGGTGGCATGGGTGGCGCGCAACCGCTGGCGGTCACCATGAATGAAGGTGTGTGCCTTGTGATCGACATTGATCCAAGTCGCTTGCACCGCCGGGTTGTTGACCGCTATCTCGACGTAGTCGCCGACGACATCGAGCACGCATTAAAACTTGTGCTCGATGCGAAGAAAAACCGCACAGCCCTCTCTGTTGGCCTGGTCGGGAACGCTGCGACGCTGTTCCCGGAGCTTCTACGGCGTGGGGTCCCCTTTGACATTGTCACCGATCAAACCTCCGCACACGACCCACTGAGTTATATCCCCGAAGACATTGATTTCCGTGATGCACATGAATACGCAGACAAAAAACCTGATGAATATACCGAGCGTGCGCAACTTGCGATGGCTAAGCATGTTGAAGCGATGGTCGGCTTCATGGATGGCGGAGCGGAAGTGTTTGACTATGGAAATTCGATCAGGGATGAAGCCCGAAAGGGCGGCTTCAACAGAGCCTTTGCCTTCCCTGGGTTTATCCCGGCATATATTCGGCCGCTTTTCTGCGAGGGCAAAGGCCCTTTCCGTTGGGTGGCACTCTCAGGTGATGAAAAAGATATCTACAAAACCGATCAAGCGATACTGGAACTATTCCCAGAAAATGACCACCTTCGGCGCTGGATCACAATGGCCCAAGACCGGGTTGCCTTCCAAGGCCTCCCCGCACGTATCTGTTGGCTGGGTTACGGTGAACGCGACAAAGCGGGGTCCAAGTTCAATGACATGGTCGCCAGTGGCGAGCTCTCGGCACCGATTGTGATTGGCCGCGACCATCTTGACTGCGGCAGCGTCGCCTCCCCTTACCGCGAGACCGAGTCAATGCTGGACGGCTCTGATGCGATCGCGGACTGGCCACTGCTCAACGCAATGGTCAACGTCGCATCCGGTGCTTCCTGGGTCTCCATTCACCACGGTGGTGGTGTCGGGATTGGTCGTTCAATTCACGCCGGCCAAGTCACGGTAGCTGACGGCACCGAACTCGCTGGTGAAAAGATCCGGAGGGTGTTGACCAATGATCCGGGGATGGGCGTAATTCGCCACGTCGATGCCGGATACGACATCGCCTGTGAAGTAGCCGAAGAAAAAGGTGTCCGAATCCCAATGACCGAAGGCGCCCAAGAGTGATAACCCTTGTTCGCAATATTGGTGAGTTGATCACTAACGAGGACTCCGGTGCCTATCGCAAATCTGGATTTGCATTCACGTTCTCAGAAGGAATCATTGATTGGGTTGGGCCAGAAGCTGATGCACCACGGGATTGTGACCAAGAGGTTGACGCTGCTGGTTGCGCGGTACTGCCCGGCTTCGTCGACTCCCACTCACATCTGATTTTTGCGGGTGAGCGCTCAAGCGAATTTGCCGCGCGCATGAATGGTGAGCCCTATGTAGCAGGTGGGATTCATTCAACAGTGGCAGCTACACGCGCGGCAACTGACGCCGAGCTGAGATCAAACTGTGCATCATTGGTTTCTGAGTTTCATGCGGGTGGAATCACGACCTTTGAAATCAAGTCCGGATATGGACTTGATGTTGAAAGTGAAGCTCGCAGCCTTCGCATTGCCCAAGAGTTCACACCCGAAACTACTTTCCTTGGCGCACATGTCATTCCCTACGAGTTTTCCGAAGACCCCGATGCCTACGTTGATCTCGTCTGCGGTGAAATGCTCACCGCCGCACTCCCCTATTCCCGTTGGATTGATGTTTTTTGTGACAGGGGTGCATTTAGCCCGGATCAAGCCCGCAAGATTCTTCAGGCCGGAGCACGGGCCGGGCTGCTCGTGAAGTTACACGCGAACCAAATCGAATCCATTGGTGGAATTGATGTGGCCTGCGAACTGGGTGCTATCTCTGTTGATCACTTGACCCACACTTCAGACTCTGACTTAACGGCCCTGGCTAATGCAGGGATAGTTGCGACACTGCTGCCAGGCGTTGAGTTCTCGACTCGTTCCCCCTACCCAGATGCCAGAAGATTTTTTGATGCTGGGGTTGAAGTGGCGCTTGCAACCGATTGTAATCCAGGCAGTTCATTCACTACTTCAATGCAATTTGTTATTGCACTTGCCGTACGCGAAATGCATATGAGCGTCAACCAAGCGATTCGTGCGGCCACACTGGGTGGCGCGCACGCACTTGCTCGCACCGACATCGCCGTGCTCTCCCCTGGGATGAAAGCTGACTTCATAGTCCTTAGCGCTCCGTCAATTGACTTTCTCGCGTATCGTCCGGGTGTGCCGCAAATAGCCCACACCTTCTTGGCCGGAAAGGCACTCACCACATGACACAGACCGTGATTTTAGGAACCAACCCGCCAAGCATCGATGAAGTAATCGCTGTAGCTCGTGGAAATGCCCAAATCCAAATCAGTCCCCATGCACTTGATGCCATGGCGGTCAGTCGTGCCTATGTAGACACACTTGCCAACCAAGAGACTCCCGTTTATGGAATCTCTACCGGTTTCGGCGCACTAGCAAACCGACATATTCCCCAGGAAAGTCGAGTTCAATTACAAAAATCGCTTATTCGCAGCCACGCAGCCGGCTCAGGTAATGAAGTTGAACGTGAGGTTGTTCGCGCAACAATGTTCCTTCGGCTCAAGACTCTTACCTCGGGGCGCACCGGTGTTCGCCCGGAAGTTGCGCAAACTTATGCAGCGATCCTCAACGCCGGAATCACCCCGATCGTCTACGAGTTCGGCTCTTTGGGCTGCAGCGGTGACCTAGCGCCTCTCGCTCACTGCGCTTTAGTCGCAATGGGCGAAGGGGAGGCGCGAAATGCCAATGGTGAGATCGCAGATGTTGGGCAACTTCTGAGTTCAGCGGGGATTTCACCCGTAGAGCTCAAAGAAAAAGAGGGTCTCGCCCTCATCAATGGGACCGACGGGATGCTCGGCATGTTGATTATGGCAATTGCTGACCTTGAAGGACTATGTGATGCGGCCGACCTTGGGGCAGCCATGAGCGTTGAAGCACTCATGGGAACAGATCAAGTATTTCGCCCTGAACTACATCAACCTCTGCGACCACATGCTGGCCAGGCAATCAGTGCGGCGAACATGTATGCAGCCCTTGCGGGGTCGCCAATAGTTGAAAGCCACAAATTAAACGATGACCGGGTTCAGGATGCATACAGTCTGCGGTGCGCCCCCCAGGTCACCGGCGCGGTTCGTGACACCATCACGCACGCAAAAAATGTTGCTCACAACGAATTAGCAGCGAGTATCGATAATCCGGTGATTCTCCCCTCGGGTGAAGTGACGAGTAACGGCAACTTCCACGGAGCTCCGATCGCTTATGTCCTCGATTTCCTGGCGATTGCTGCCGCCGATCTTGGTTCAATCTGTGAGCGTCGCACCGATCGCATTCTCGACAAAAACCGGAACCACGGCCTGCCACCATTTTTGGCACACGACCCAGGGGTTGATTCAGGACTCATGATCGCTCAGTACACGCAAGCTGGCTTGGTCAGTGACTGTAAGCGCCTTGCCGTACCAGCAAGTGTTGACTCCATTCCTAGCTCGGCGATGCAAGAAGATCATGTTTCCATGGGTTGGCATGCTGGACGTAAATTGCGCAGCGCTGTTTCTAATCTCACTACGATCATTGCGATCGAGTTCATGGCTGCCAGCCGTGGCCTTGAACTGCGTGCGCCACTGATGCCTGCACCGGTGACCCAAGAACTACTCCACGAATTGCGAAAGACCACAAAGGGTGCGGGCCCTGATCAGTTCCTGGCGCCCGAGATTCAAGCAACCCGAGAATTTATCGTGTCACGGTTTTTATCATCTGCTTTAAGGTAAGCGCTTAATTCAACATCAACTCACACGAGCAGCGTGAATCTCTGCTTCGGCAACAGCTTTCTGCAATTGCGTACCTGCGGCGGTAAGTTTTCCATTCCATTCGTTAGCCCTGACGCACCACATCACGGCATCCTGCGCTGCTTCCAATTCACTGCGCGATTGCGCGGGACCACTTGCCCCCAATCGATTGAGTACTCGATCGGCTGCGGCAACCCATTGCTCGGCAAGCTGCAAGTGCCCAATTTCCTTCGCCAGTTGTCGGATTTCAGCTCCCGGATGTACCTGCGTGGGTTCAACACTTTTGACCGCTGATTCTGCGCGATCGACAGCCTGTAGAAGTTCGTCTCTCATTACGGCATGAATCTGGGATTTTCGAATTGCCGTTCGTAAGTTGTCACATGCCGCTTTGGCATTGTTTCGAGCAGCGAAGAAGCGATCCTCACTCCGATGGCCCTTGTACTTTGCCTCAATCCGGCTGGTACGACTGGTTGTTGTATTGCTCATGGCAGTTCCTTCCCAGTAGGTGCTGACACACATTAATTACATGTCTCCATTGTGCACCCCAAAGCCGTTTTTTTCGGTTTTTACGGCATCGCGGAAAGGCCACCATCCACGATTAATTCTTGACCCGTCATGAAACTTGATGCATCGCTGGCAAGGAAAAGTGCCGCAGCCGAGATTTCTTCAGCCCGGCCCCAGCGACCCATGGGCACGCGAGAAAGGGTCCCAGCCTCGGCTTCTTTGCTTTCACGAAGGAAATCAGTGAGATCTGTCTCAATCCACCCGGGAACCAAGGAATTGACCCGAACACCCTGGCTGGCAAGTTCGAGCGCGAGACTGCGGCTAAAACTAATGACTGCAGCTTTGGCTGCGCCGTAATGGGACATGAAAGGGGATCCACGAAGTCCTGCGACCGAAG
>CAMAVT010000152.1 GCA_945861775.1 Bifidobacterium breve | reverse complement strand
AAATGCATTGGTGGATACATGCCGTCGGAGTACCAGTCAAGGTGACCCGATTTCTCAAATAGTGCACCTTTGGTGATGTGAGGTGTGTTTACAAATTCGTAGCCTGCTTCTTCGTGCCGACGTCGGGAATAGTCCTCCATGACTCGACGAACGATTCCGCCTTTCGGGTGGAAAACAGCGAGCCCTGATCCAACTTCTTCCGGAAACGAGAACAAATCCAATTCAGATCCAAGTTTGCGGTGGTCGCGCTTCTCAGCCTCGGATAAAAACTCTAGATAACTGCGTAGTTCCTCTTTACTCGGCCAGGCGGTTCCATAAAGTCTCTGCATGGATTCCTGCTTTTGATCACCAAGCCAGTACGCAGCAGAGGATCGCATGACCTTAATTGCGTTTTGCGGAATATATGAAGTATCGGGAACATGTGGACCGCGACACAAATCACTCCAACAAGTCTCACCCGTTTTTGCATCAACATTGTCATAAATTGTGAGTTCAGTTCCCCCAACTTCCATCACGTCAGGGTCAAGTACCTGCGCACCTGTATCTGCTCCAATCAAGCGCAACTTAAACGGCTCCCCCGCGAGTTCAATAACAGCTTCATCACGAGACACAACTCGTCGGCTAAATCGCTGACGAGATTTAATGATGTTCACCATCTCTTTTTCAATGGCCTCAAGATCTTCAGGCTTAAATGGCTCCGGCACATCAAATTCGTAATAGAAACCGTCGGTGATGGGTGGACCAATTCCGAGTTTGGCAGCAGGGATTAACTTCTGGGTGGCCTGTGCGGCTACGTGAGCGGCTGAGTGACGCAAAATCGCCAATCCTTCAGGGCTGCCAATGTGAACTCCTGACACCGTGTCACCCTCGTGCAGAGGCGCGAATAGGTCAACCGTGCTTCCATTTACTACAGCGGCAACCATCCCGCTCTGCTTGGGAAACAACTCGGCCGCACTGGCGCCAGCAGGAAGGTCACCAATACGCGAGTCGAGTCCTTCAACAACTGTGACCTGCACGGGGCTCCTTCAGAGAATGCGGACAATTGGACTTGACGTCAAAAGTCACAGCCCTCAGCATACCTTTGACGCAAATTTGGATGCCGTGGCGTGGACTGCTGATCAGGAGCAGATCAGGACTGCTCCCGATCACCGGCATCACAGAGGATGACGTGTGAGTGTGGCTACCACATGTCCGATGTCCGTATGGTTTCAAAATACTTTGAGTTTCTTTGGCATTGGTCTGGACAGGTTTCAAACTATTTGTATAGCCTTTTGACAGGAGGTTGGAGACACCAACCGGGAGGGGTCAAAATGACCACAACATTCGCTAACGGCGACGACGCATAGCCGCAGCAACGAGTATGCATATTAGCAGCGTCGTCAGATCTGACGACGCTGCTAATTTTTCTGATTATTGAAAACGTTACGAGAACGGCAAAGACTGTGACCAGGTGGTCAAGTTCCTGCACCAATGCCAATAGAGGCACGGTACTGCTTCAGCGGTTTGCTAGACATCTACGGCTTCGGTGGGCGATACTGGGTTCGAACCAGTGACCCCTCGCGTGTGAAGCGAGTGCTCTACCACTGAGCCAATCGCCCGAAACTGCGCCTAACCGTACTACTTGGGAGCGATACAGGGATTTTGGCCGCTCATCAGCAAGAATCATCCCTTATTCAGGGTGTGAATACAGGTCTTTCCCGGACTTTGGGTCTACCGTAGTGGAAATTGAGCAATTCAAGACCCGTGTTTTCAACACACCCAAAGGAGCACCCACATGAGCATTTCCCAAAGGCTACGCCGCACTATAGGAGCGTTGGCCAGTTTGACCCTGATCACGGGGGCGATTGCCATCGCTAGCCCCCCAGTACACGCTGCTTCGACACTCAGCGGTCCTTCGACCGCGAATATCTCTCAGTCCGTGACGTTCGTGTTCACATCACCGCCAGAAGGCCAGCTGCAACTCCAGGACAACAACGGACAGGTTTGGTCAACCGTCACGACAGGAGTTGGCTATTCGAGTGTGAACTTTAGCTTCATAACACCCGCCACAGCCGCAACTCTTTCCCTGTCTGTGTGGAATGTGGACTCACAAGCTTTCATCTCAAATTCCGTTCCATTGGTAGTTGGCGGTGCTGTTTCAACCATCACATCCATCAGCGCTCCGAATACTGCAACCATTGGTCAGTCAACGACGATCAACATCAACGTGACTAGTGGTGGAGGAAGTCAGTACACCCCCGCCGGTCAAGTTCGTTTAACCGATGCCAATGGCGCTTTGTACGCACTTATGAATCTCACTGCTGGACCAGGTGCTGGACAGTCATTTGCCTACTATCGCTGGACACCAACAACTGCAGGAACCTTCCTCTTCATTGCAACTTATGTTCCTGCAGCAGGCAGCCAGGCATCAGCTTCAACATCCGTACAAGATGCAGTGATCGCAACGCCCTCGGGCAACACCATTTCTCTAACTGCTCCACCTAATTTAACTGTGGGTGCACCAGTTACTTTGGTCGCTACAGTTTACCCGTCAAATGTCCAAGGTTCAGTTGGTTTCAATGTCAATGGCGCTTGGATCAGTGCATCGATTCCGCTAGTGAACGGACGAGCTACATTCCCATGGACGCCGACAACTCCTGGCACAGTGACACTTGGCGCGAGTTACACGACCAATAACGGAGGATCCGGTTCAACCACGGACGTCGTCACGGTTGGCGGCTCGACGTTAACGGATGTCATCACTCTCGTACAGCCAGGTTGGGGCAACTGGTCCAATGGCGGCAGTTACAACATGGGCAATGGTTCCAATTTCGCTTTCCAAGCAAGCACGCTATCCGGTGCACCTGTAACTCTGAGCGAGAATGGCCCATGCCAAGTATCCGGGTTGAGACTTTCGGTGAACTCGGGATCCGGCAACTGTGTCATGAAAGCGGTATCACCGGGCGGCAATGGTTATTCGGGTGTGACTTACACCTATAACATTAACCTTGTGCCAGGAACTCAAACGGCCAATATCTCGGCTCCTCCCTCTGGTTCCTACAAAGTTGGTAGAGCCTTGGTGCTTGAGTCACCTAATGCAACTGATACCAACGCAGGTCAAAACATCAATTGGGTAATCAACAAGGGTGGCAAGAAGCATTGTGCCCTTCTTTACCCGAGCACTGGTGCGGTGACCTTGAGAATTAAGAACAAGGGAACCTGCACCGTGACGGGTAGCGCTCCCGGCGTTGCCGGCCAGTGGCAGCCCTTCCAAACAGCCCGCAACTACACGGGTCGCTAAAGCACTCATCCAAGTCAACTGGGCGAAGCTCCTACTGGAGTTTCGCCCAGTTTTCTTTGTCCCGTGCGACACGAGTCTCATAGACAGCCGCGATCCCGCGCAATGTTTCATCCATTGGATTCAATTCTCTTTCATCCAATACATTGACTGGTTGCACCCCTCGGGTGCTGGAGAGCAAAGCGGCGGCACTGGCGCTCGCCAGTAGACCTGCATCAATGGAAGCTTCTCGCATCGATCCTTCTTCAACTAGGACCCGCCGCGTGATTCCGGGCAGACACCCTGAACTTAACGGCGGCGTAATTGCTTCACCGTCAACAACGATAACGATGTTGCTTGTCGCCGCCTCAGCAAGTTGCCCAGCATTATTGAAAAACAGCGTCTCAGCATGATTCATTTCTTTTGCCCAACTAAGTGCGAGCGCATTCTCGGCATACGAGGCAGACTTAGCTCCTGTTATGGCCGAGTTCACATTTCGAGTCCAGGGTGAGATATTGACACTGACATGTGCGGCCCATGGTGTGAACTCGACCAATGAAAGCAATACTTGTTGCATTGACACCCCACCGTAAAGTGTGATTCGTAAGCGCCCGGACGCACCTTGATGCGATTTAAGGAGCTGCTTAACCCCAGCCGTGATCTCCTCAACCTCCGGCATCTGGATCCCAAGGATGCCACTGGAATTACTCAGTCGTGAGAGATGCAAGTCTAGGAATTGTGGTGTCTGCTCTGTGACCAAAATCGTTTCAAAAACCCCTTGGCCCGTTAGTACTTCATGAGTTGGCTCAAGAGATACCTTTTCATCCCATTTTCCATTTCGTAGTCCAATGATTGTCATGATGAATTCCAATTTTGCTCCGCAATGCTCGCTAGGTGCCGCGCCTTAAGTTGCGTCTCTTCCCACTCTGTGTGTGGATCAGAACCCCACGTGATTCCAGCTCCTGTTCCAAACTTCAGTAATTCACCATCCACCCAGAAAGTTCGAATAGCAACGGCGAGCTCCGCTGTTTGCTTATCTGCGTCAATCCACCCAAACGCCCCGCAGTAGGGACCGCGATCCTCTGGCTCAAGTGAATCAATCATGTCAAGGGCCGCAATTTTAGGCGCACCAGCAATTGAACCGGGTGGAAATGTGGCCTCAATAATATTTGGCCACTCCACGTGCTGCGCTAATTCTCCCCGCACGGTCGATACAAGATGAACTAAACCTGGGTGTTCTTGCACCTCGAGCAGGTCAACAGCCTTGACGCTTCCAACAACACAGCAACGTGAAAGATCATTACGAACTAAATCAACGATCATGATGTTCTCCGCGCGATCCTTCTCCAACAATCCGCTGGCGCTTTCAGCAGTTCCCTTGATGGGCTTTGACACCAGTTGTAAGCCCTCCCTCGAGAGATACAACTCAGGGCTCGCGCAGGCAATGTGAACTCCCACCTCAGCAATGCGAAGAGCGCCCGCGAAAGGCGCATAATTCCCAACAGCCAGTAATGCATCTAGCGCCATGATGTCCGAATTTGGATGACAAGCATTGCTTCTAATCCGACAAATATTGACTTGATAGACGTTTCCCTGTGAAATGGCGCTGCGAGTGGAGTCCACGGCTCCTTCATACAGTTCCTGATCCATGGAAGTGGTCCAGGTTGAGGGATCAACACCCAGCCAAGAGCCAATCGTTGCTTCCCGAGGCTCAATTTCCCACGATGTAAAGCGCGCGAAGACTGGTTTTCCCGAAAATGGAATCATGACTGCCCATCGACCGCCACCTTTGATCGATTCAATGTCGTGACTTAGTTCAGCCAGGTCATAGGCGTATTCGTCCCCGAATCGAGCCATTGGTGTCGCGGCTGCGCCCAATCTAGGTGCACCTGACTCGTTCATAGCGATAGCCTGCCCGGGCGCTCTAGAGCCCTCCGCTTCGGGCCTGTCATTCGTGGTCAGATAGTCTTTGGCCTCGCTTGAAGGGCATCCGTCCAAGAGCGTGCGGACGTAGCGCAGCTGGTAGCGCATCACCTTGCCAAGGTGAGGGTCGCGGGTTCGAATCCCGTCGTCCGCTCGAGGGTTAGCGAGTATCACAAACCCGTCTGGTGGAGTGGCCGAGAGGCGAGGCAACGGCCTGCAAAGCCGTGTACACGGGTTCAAATCCCGTCTCCACCTCGTAAAGAGCGGGGCCACAACTGAATAAAGTACTGATGTGAGTACCCCAACGGGCGATTGGCGCAGGGGTTAGCGCGCTTCCTTGACATGGAAGAGGTCACAGGTTCGATTCCTGTATCGCCCACCTAAAAAATCTTTAAACAACAGATTTTTGCCGCACAAGCCAAGTCGCGCACCTAATCGTGCACTTATCACCGATGTCTGGCAGGCACACACGTGTCCGGAGTTGCTGCCGTTTCGTTGCCGTAGATATCACCTGAGTATTGATTTACAATGATGTATCTAGACGATCTACACCGTCACCCCTGACCCGCCCGAGCATTTGTGTCGCCGCTA
>CAMAVT010000151.1 GCA_945861775.1 Bifidobacterium breve | reverse complement strand
GATCAAAAACGGTTACACCGTGGGAACGGTCATTGGTCCGGGTGGTGTTTTTGAAGATGCTCTCGGTGGGGGTGTCTCAGCGGCGACCACCGCGATGTGGACGGCCGCGTTTTTTGCTGGAATGGAACGCACAGACACCAGGGCCCATTCACTGTATATCTCCCGTTACCAGCCAGGACTTGAAGCGACGGTTGCTTGGGGAATTTTCGATATGAAATTCACGAATACTTCACCGAATGCCGTTCTCATTAAAACAAAAATGACAGATAGTTCAATGAAGGTTACTTTTTGGGGGACTCGCCAATATGACTCAATTGAAGCCGAGTTTGGTGAGCGGATAAATATTAGTCAGCCCAAAAAGATTGTGATGACAAATAAGAAGTGCGTACCTCAGGCGGGCATTGAAGGCTTCACCATCACGGTAGATCGGGTTTTTGTCAAAGATGGTGTAGAGGTTATCCGGGAGCCAATGACAACGATCTACAACGCCGGTCCAAATATCGTGTGCAAGAAAAAGCCTAAGCGCGAGGTCTTCATTCCAGGTGGTTCAGAGTTTGACAACCTGAGTCCCAGCCCCGCGGCCACGCCAATTCCTTCGGCCAGTGCGCAACCGCAATAGTCGACGTTTTAATTCCTAAAACGAACTAATTCTTAATCGGTTCGAGGTGCGCACCGTCGCTGGTGTCCACGACAGTGAATCCCCAAGCGGCAATCTGATCCCTAAGTTCGTCGCTCAACGCCCAATCTTTTGCACTTCGAGCTGCATTGCGTTGATCCAGAAGTTCTGAAACTTCTGTGGGTATCTGCACTGTTGGGTTGAGATCCTTACCTACATCACGGGCAAGGTCCAAGCCGAAGAGCGAATCAAGATGGGCAAATATCTCAAACTTGGTCCCGTCACTGATTTCACTATTTTTTTCTAGGTTTCGCAACGCATTTACAGCCATGGGGGTGTTGAGATCCTGCGAAAAATACCCTGAGATTTCATCGACGAGGGTTTGATCCATCGCCTGTGAATTGCTTTGGGACCAGATATTTACTTTGTGGCGCCAGCGATCAAGGAGCTCCTGGGAAGACTCGATTACTTCCCAAGTGAGATTCATCTGGCTGCGATATTTATGTTGCATGAACGCTAAGCGAAGTGCAAGTGGGTCAAAGCCTCGATCAATAACGTCTTGTACCAAAACGACGTTGCCCGAAGACTTACTCATTTTCCGGCTTTCAAAAAGTAGATGCTCGGCGTGAACCCAATGCCGCACCACTTCATGATCCGTCGACTCGCCTTCACCGGAAGTTGCCGAATTACTTTGTGCTCGTTCATCTTCGTGGTGGGGGAATCGCAGGTCAATCCCTCCTGTATGAATGTCAATATTTTCACCGAGTAAATCCAAACTCATGGCGCTGCATTCGGTGTGCCAACCGGGAAACCCGCGTCCCCAAGGAGTTTCCCAAGTGAGTTGGGTTCGATTCTCACCCGCGGATTTCCAGAGTGCCCAATCGGCATGGAACCTCTTGGCTGATTCGTTCTCTTCGGCGTCAAATTTATGGCCGGGACGAAGTGCATCGAGTCTGTTTCCGCTTAATGCTCCATAACTGGGAAATGACTCCGCGGAAAAATAGACCGAGTTATCGCTTCCTATGTATGCGTTTCCGCTATCAATCAATTTCTGAATCAAGGTGAGCATCGAGTCAATTGATTCACTCGCTTTGGGGTAGTGATCCGCTGGGTAAATATTCAACCGGGCAAGGTCCTGGTGAAATGCTTTTTCAAAGTGTTGGGCAATGTCCAGTGCGGATTTTCCTGTTTTTTCGGATTCGGCGAGCATTTTGTCCTGTGAATCGGGGAGTGACTCGTTACCATCTCCTAAGCCCGTGTCGTCGGCCATGTGACCGACATCGGTGATGTTTTGAACAACAATTGTGCGAAATCCTTCATAGCGCAAGGTTCGGGCGATCAAGTCCGTCACCAGAAAAGTGCGCATATTTCCCACGTGAGCGTCCCGATACACGGTCGGTCCGCAGGCATAAATGCGCGCAAGCTCGGGGTGGTTGGTTTCAACCGGATCAATTTCCCGGGTCATCGTGTTGTAGATCTGCACCCCTTGAGCCTAGACGCTAACGAGGTTTTCGGGACGCTAGGTGCGAACCGGACGAGGAGGCGGTAAGTTGAGACCGCACAACTTCCTTTGACAACCCGGCGCAATGTACGTAACGTGTATGCGCCTTACTTTTTGGAGCGAACGTGACCTACGTCATCACCCTTCCCTGTGTAGACCTCAAAGACCGGTCTTGTATTGAAGAGTGTCCGGTGGATTGCATCTACGAAGGCGATCGCATGCTCTACATCCAGCCAGACGAATGTGTTGACTGTGGTGCATGTGAACCGGTGTGCCCGGTTGAGGCGATTTACTACGAAGATGACGTCCCCGATGAACACAAGGCGTTCACCGCTGCCAACGTGGACTTCTTCGTCGAGTTAGGATCACCCGGTGGCGCTGCAAAGCTCGGCGCGCAGAGCTTTGATGCCCCTTTGCTTGCCGGTATCGAAACTCAAATCCACGAAGAATAAGAATTAGCCGGATTTTATTACCGTGAATGCGGATCGTTGGTCCCAACTACCGGACTTCCCATGGGACACCCTCGCGCCATTCGCTGACATTGCTCGGTCGCACCCCGACGGCATCATTGACCTCTCTGTGGGCACTCCGGTGGATCCAACACCGTTAGTCATCCAGCAAGCACTCGCAGCGGCATCAAATGCACCGGGATACCCGACGACCGCCGGGATCCCGCAACTTTCAACAGCCTTCATCAACTGGGCGGTTGCGAACTTGGGGGCTCCCCAGGATATTGCCGTGCTCCCAACGATTGGTTCAAAGGAACTCGTCGCAGCCCTGCCTAATCTACTCGGTTTAGGCGCTGGTGAAGTTGTCGTAATTCCCGAGATCGCCTACCCGACCTATTTGGTGGGCGGAATCGCTGCTGGCTGCGAAGTGATCGTCACGGACTCACCTGAATTGCTGACCCAGCGAGTGTCCCTCTTGTGGCTCAATTCGCCCTCAAATCCAACCGGTGAAGTGTTGAGTCTGCAGCGACTGCAGGAGTTAGTCCAGTGGGGTCAAGCCAATGGTGCAGTGATTGCAAGTGACGAGTGTTACTTTGAATTGGGCTGGGATGCCGAGCCGGTGTCCATCCTGGACCAGCGAGTTCACGGGGGTAATCTGACCGGATTGCTCGCCGTGCACTCACTGTCAAAACGTTCCAATATGGCTGGTTATCGATTTGGCATGTTGGCGGGTGACCCCGAATTAGTAAATGGAATTCTGGGAATTCGTAAACATTTAGGCATGATGGTCCCCACGTTTGTGCAAAATGCAGCTATGGCGGCTTATCAGGATGTTGCACATGTTCGCGAGCAAAAAGCGAGGTATCACGCTCGAAGGGCGGCGCTTCGCGGCGCGTTAACCCAAGCAGGGTTTGATATTCGTCACAGTGAGGCGGGTTTGTATTTATGGGCAACCCAAGAAAATGACTGCTGGGAGAGTGTTTCCCGCCTTGCATCCTTGGGAATCTTGGTGACTCCGGGTGCCTTTTACGGAGAGGCGGGCCAAAAATTCTTTCGGGTTGCGTTAACGGCAACCGATGAAGCTGTCGATAACGCGGTTGCCCGACTTGCCAACTTTGCCTAGGTGGATTTTCATGGCAAACGTGGGGGCAGTACTCTGCGCCTGTGACTGAAAACGTACTCAATTACCCCGGTGGAACCCTAGACCTACCAATCGTCGAATCTACTGAAGGCGAGAATGGCTTAGGCATAACTGACTTACTGAAAACCACGGGGAACGTGACCCTGGATCCAGGATTTGTTAATACTGCCGCCTGCACCTCAGCCGTCACTTTCATTAATGGGGACGAAGGAATCCTGCGATACCGCGGTTACCCGATCGAACAGTTGGCAGAAAAATCAACATTTTCGGAGACGTCGTACTTGCTGATCTACGGCGAGTTGCCAACACCCGTTCAGTTGCTCGAATTTGAATCGATCATCAATCAGCACACGATGTTGCATGAAGACCTACGTCGATTCTTTGACGGTTTCCCCCGTGATGCGCACCCCATGCCCGTTCTGTCTTCGGCGGTCTCGGCACTGTCCACGTTCTATCAGGACTCGCTGGATCCATTTGATAAAGAGCAGGTCGAGATTTCCACCATTCGACTCCTAGCCAAGATGCCCACAATTGCTGCCTACGCTTATAAAAAATCCATTGGGCAGCCCTACCTCTATCCGGATAATTCACTGGGGTTTGTTGAAAACTTCCTCCGTATGACATTTGGGGTACCGGCTGAGGAATACGTCGCGAATCCGGTCGTTGTGCGCGCGCTGGACCAACTATTTATTTTGCATGGTGACCACGAGCAGAATTGCTCAACATCAACCGTGCGACTTGTTGGTTCGTCACATGCCAACCTTTTTGCAAGCGTCTCTGCCGGCATCATGGCACTTTTTGGTCCGCTACACGGTGGCGCTAATCAAGCTGTTCTGGAAATGCTCGGTCAGATTCATGCGTCTGGCGAAGGAGTTGACGCTTTCATCGCGAAGGTCAAATCTCGCGAGGACGGCGTGAAGCTCATGGGCTTTGGTCACCGCGTTTATAAGAACTACGATCCACGCGCTGCAATTGTTAAAAAGACGGCCTATGAAGTTCTTGAAGCGCTCAACGTGAATGACCCACTATTGGACATCGCTCTCCAACTTGAGGCTGTCGCACTTGTTGATCCTTATTTCATCGAGCGCAAGTTGTACCCGAATGTTGACTTCTACACCGGGTTGATTTACAAAGCTATGGGATTCCCAACCCGGATGTTCACCGTGCTCTTTGCATTGGGTCGCTTGCCGGGCTGGATCGCCCAATGGCGGGAAATGATCGAAGATCCAGCCACCAAGATTGGTCGACCACGCCAGGTGTATATCGGAGAAACAGAGCGCAACTACCCAACGCGGTAAATGCTCAATCGTTAGTGCAGGGCAGAGTTCAGTCCACCCCATGAACCAGTCCGATTCACGACTTCGATTCCGCCGGTAACAGAGTTCCTTCGAAACAGTAGGTCATGTGCGCCCGAGAGTGCACCGGCTTTAACAATTTCACCATCAGGCAGAAGCACCTTACTGCCGGCGGTCACGTAGAGTCCTGCCTCAACAACACAGCGGTCACCGAGTGAAATCCCAATTCCCGCATTTGCACCGATCAGGCATTCGCTGCCCACGGAAACCACTTCTTTGCCACCCCCGGAGAGGGTTCCCATGATGGATGCGCCACCGCCAATATCAGATCCTGCGCCCACGATCACACCAGCGGAGATCCGACCTTCCACCATTGAGGTACCCAAAGTTCCAGCGTTGAAATTCACAAAGCCTTCGTGCATGACAACTGTTCCGGCGGCAAGGTGGGCGCCAAGACGGACCCGATCGGCGTCGGCAATTCGCACGTCACTGGGAGTGACGTAATCCACCATGCGTGGGAAGCGGTCCAAACCGAAGATTGTTAACTGGTCACCGCGGGCGCGAGATCGAAGTCGCACTTCGCCAACCCGATCGACGGGGATAGGTCCGAGATTTGTCCATGCAACGAGCTCAAGTTTGCCAAAAATACCGTCCATGTTGATAGAACGTGGGGTCACCAAGCGGTGCGAAAGCAGGTGCAGGCGCAGATAAGCGTCGGCGCCGTCAGCCGGAGGTGCGGAAAGGTCCGAAATCTGCGTGCGGATCCCGCGCACGGTTACACCCCGCAACTCGTCATGGACTGCACCGGCATCAAGCCCGGGTACATCTGGGGGAGTTGACCCCAATGCGGGGTTGGGGTA
>CAMAVT010000150.1 GCA_945861775.1 Bifidobacterium breve | reverse complement strand
ATAGGCGCTGGAAACCTGACTTGGTGCATCAAGACCACTGGGGTTTTTAACGACCGTATCCAGTGCGCCGATTGAGTCAGCGACTCCATTCATTTGTGCCAAAGTTGTTTTGACGCTACCGGCGCCCTGGGCTAGAGCCATTGCGGCGTCATTGGCGCTGGGCAGAAGCAGTGCATAGAAAAGGTCATTGGCGGTGTAATCCCGACCACGGACTAACCCAACCGTTGTGCCATAGGCATTGGTCGCGCGCTTTTTGGCCTTAATCAGAGCAGAGGGGTCTAATTGGGGGATCAACGTCAATGCGGTCAGAGTTTTCAATGTACTGGCCGGTGCGCGTAAGACGTGAGGGCCTTTGGCCGCCAAGATCTCACCTGTGTCAGCATTAGCAACCACCCAGGTCTTTGCCCACACTTCTGGCAAGGGATCTGCTCCCTCACCCAATGTGACAATTTTCCCCTTTCCCGTGAGTTGCTCGCCGCCTACGGGGATGTCACCGGGAACGGCAGCCGCTGGGACTGCACCAATGGAGAGTCCCAAAATGAGTGCCACGGTGCATGCCAGAGCATTGGAGGCGAGCAAACTGTGCCGCTGGGAATGTCGTAGACGCATAACATCTCAACCCTAACCCCAATGCCCACATTGGAAGAATGGCACCGCCGGGTGTGGATTGGGATACACCCTGGCGAAAGGTCGGGTCCCCGGACTAAGTTTAGGGGGCAGACCCCGCCACGAAAGGCCCCAAATGAACACACCCGTCCTCTCTGAAACACTACCCGCCAACACCCCAACTCGACTGCTGATTGGGGGAGAGTGGATTGCGACCGCTGCGGGGCTCAATGTGATTAATCCGGCCTCCTACGCCACTTTGGCAACCATCGGGGACGCAGGTGTTACTGAGGGCATCCAAGCGGTTGACGCAGCCCACGAGGCATTTCAAACATGGTCGTTAACCCCAGCCCGCGTTCGCGCCGAAATTTTACGAAAAGCATTTGAAATAATGGTTGCCGAAATCGATGACTGTGCTCGACTCATTGCCCTTGAAAACGGCAAAGCCTGGCGGGATGCCATGGGTGAGTCGCTCTACGCCGCTGAGTTTTTCCGCTGGTTTTCCGAAGAAGCATCGCGGGTTGAGGGTGGATTCCGCTATGCGCCCAACCGTGACAAGACAATCATTACCGACTACAGGCCTATGGGTGTTGCTTACATGATCACCCCCTGGAATTTCCCGGCAGCCATGATTACCCGCAAGCTGGGTCCCGCACTTGCTGCTGGTTGCACCGCTGTTGTCAAACCACCCTCTGAAACTCCACTAACAGCACTCTGGATTGGAAACATCCTTGAGCGTGCCGGTGTACCTGCCGGTGTTGTCAATATCGTGACCACCTCACGATCGGGTGAAGTATCTTCCGCGATTCTGGCTGATCCACGTGTTGCCACTTTGTCTTTCACCGGATCCACATACGTTGGAAAGATGTTACTCAAGCAGACGGCAGATCGAGTACTCCCCAGTTCAATGGAGCTGGGCGGAAATGCGCCGTTCCTTGTTCTAGAAGGATCCAATGTTGATCACGCTGTTGACGGGGCCATGGTTGCCAAAATGCGTAATGGTGGTTCTGCCTGTACTGCCGCCAACCGGTTCTACGTTCATGAATCAGTAAGTGGCGAATTCGCCGACAAGTTTGAGGCAGCATTGCGCGGTCTTAAAATTGGTCCGGGCACCGACCCCATTAACGAGCTGGGCGCAATGGTGAGTGACAAGGAGCGTGACAAGATCCTGGAACTCATCGGTGAAGCGGAGAATGAGGGAGCGCAGGTCACCCAGGCTGGTACCGCACCCGAAACGGGCGCATTCATTGCTCCGCGAATTGTTCGGGGAATTCAGCACGGATCAGTATTGACCCGCAATGAAATATTTGGTCCAGTTGCACCCATTGTGACGGTTTCCAGCACCGACGAGGCTGTTCGCCTGGCAAATGACACGGAATACGGACTGATTTCCTATGTGTTCGCTAAGGACAATGGCGAGGGAATCAAAGTGGCCCGCCGAATGGAGTCCGGCATGGTTGCGATCAACCGCGGAATAGCTTCTGACCCGGCCGCACCTTTCGGTGGCATGAAAGAGTCAGGATTAGGCCGTGAAGGTGGCTTCGCTGGGATTCACGAGTTCTTGGAGACCCAGTACTTCGCTGTTGACGTGTAATACGCTTATTACTGTTAATACTGTGAGACGCCGGTTAGATTCGACGGAAAATAAGTGCTTGCTTAACTTCGGCAATTGCCTTGGTTATTTCAATGCCACGGGGGCAGGCATCGGTGCAGTTGAAAGTGGTGCGGCAGCGCCAGACGCCCTCTTTGTCGTTGAGGACCTCAAGCCGAGCATTTGCTCCGGCATCACGGCTGTCAAAGATGAACCGGTGGGCGGCAACAATTGCGGCTGGGCCGAAGTACTGCTCGTTAGTCCAAAAAACGGGGCATGAAGTTGTGCAGGCTGCACACAAAATGCATTTGGTGGTGTCGTCGAATCGAGCGCGCTCTTCAGCGGACTGAATCCGCTCTTTGGTGGGCTCGTGACCCTCGGGCATTAAGAAGGGGAGAACCTGGCGGTATGCGGCAAAGAAAGGCTCCATATCGACCACGAGGTCCTTTTCAAGGGGAAGTCCCTTGATTGCTTCAACGGTGATGGGCTTACTGATATCAATGTCTTTCACCAAGGTTTTGCAGGCAAGGCGGTTTCTGCCATTGATGCGCATTGCATCGGAACCGCAAACCCCGTGCGCGCAGGAACGGCGAAATGTGAGTGAGCCGTCTTGCTCGCCTTTTATCTTTTCCAAAGCGGTAAGAACCCGGTCTGTTGGGTACAGCGCAACCGTGTAGTCCACCCAGTGAGGTTCCTCGTCAAAATCTGGTTGGTAACGACGGATCCGAAATGTGACATCCGTTGCAACCGGAACAGGAGTTTCAGGCATTACCACTGGAGTGACGTTGCTTTGTGGCTCAACGAGGACTTCAGCGACGACGGTTGTTGTCATTAGTATTTGCGCTCCATCGGCTGGTAGTTGGTGACACTGACCGGCTTGTAGTCTAGGTGCACGTATTCCTCACCTTGAGCGTCAATCTTGCGGGTGGCCATGGTGTGACGCATGAAGTTAACGTCGTCACGCGCTGGGTAATCCTCGCGTGCATGACCACCACGGCTTTCCTTACGTTCGAGTGCGCTCACTACGAGTACCTCGGCGAGGTCAAGCAGGAAGCCAAGTTCAATCGCCTCCAGGAGATCGGTGTTGTAGCGGGTGCCCTTGTCCTGGATGGACACATTCTTGTAGCGCTCACGCAAACCTTGAACATCAATGAGTGCCTGCTTGAGGGTCACCTCGGTGCGGTACACCTGTGCGTTCATGTCCATGGTTTCCTGGAGTGCGCGGCGCAGTGGAGCCACTCGCTCGCCACCGGTTGATGAACGGAGCTGCTCAACCAATGCGATTGTTTGTCCCTGTGAATCATGGGGGAGATCAACATGGGAGACACTGTTTGCGTAGTTCGCAGCAGCAACGCCGGCGCGCTTTCCGAAAACGTTGATGTCCAGTAGCGAGTTTGTGCCCAGACGGTTCGCGCCGTGCACCGAAACACATGCAACTTCACCGGCAGCATAGAGACCAGGAACGATGTTCACGTTGTCTCGCAGAACCTCGGTCTCAACGTTTGTGGGGATCCCGCCCATGGCGTAGTGAGCGGTGGGGAACACGGGAACGAGTTCGGTTACCGGGTCAACACCAAGGTAGGTGCGGGAGAACTCGGTGATGTCGGGGAGCTTTGACTCGATCTGTTCCTTCGGCAAATGGGTGAGGTCAAGATAGACATAGTCTTTGTGTGGACCGGCGCCGCGACCTTCACGAACTTCCTGCACCATCGCGCGAGCGATCATGTCGCGAGGGGCAAGGTCCTTGATCGTGGGGGCAACCCGCTCCATAAAGCGCTCTCCAGCGGCGTTACGCAGGATTCCACCTTCGCCTCGTGCGCCTTCTGTGAGGAGAACACCGAGTCCGGCCAAACCGGTTGGGTGGAACTGGTAGAACTCCATGTCTTCCAGGGGAAGGCCTTTACGCCAGATGATTCCCATTCCGTCACCGGTAAGGGTGTGAGCGTTGGAGGTGGTCTTGAACACCTTGCCGAAGCCACCGGTTGCAAAAATAATTGACTTCGCTTTGAACAGGTGAATCTCACCGGTTGCCAGTTCGTACGCAACGACTCCGGCTGCTACTGGCTCACCGGTTTCTTCATTGAGCAAAATGTCGAGGACGTAGAACTCGTTGTAGAACTCAACGCCTTCTTTGATGCAGCTCTGATAGAGGGTCTGCAGGATCATGTGACCGGTGCGGTCAGCGGCGTAGCAGGACCTGCGCACGGCGGCTTCACCGTGATTACGAGTGTGACCACCAAATCGACGCTGATCAATGCGCCCTTCGGGAGTGCGGTTGAACGGGAGCCCCATTTTTTCTAGATCGAGAACGGCGTCGATCGCTTCCTTACACATGATTTCGGCGGCGTCTTGGTCAACGAGGTAGTCCCCGCCTTTAACGGTGTCAAATGTGTGCCATTCCCAGTTGTCCTCTTCGACATTGGCCAGCGCTGCACACATTCCGCCCTGAGCAGCACCCGTGTGCGAGCGGGTCGGGTACAACTTGGTGAGAACTGCGGTGCGGGCCCGCGTGCTTGACTCAAGGGCGGCGCGCATTCCTGCTCCACCGGCACCAACGATGATGACGTCGAATTCATGGGTCTGCATGGGTATCTCCTTAGTTCTGTAACTCAGCCGATGGAAGCATCAAAAGTAAAAATTACGAGCGTGCCGAGCACAATGATGAAGGTGGTTGAGACATACAGCAACATCTTGAGCCAGAATCTGGTCTGATCCCGCTCGGCGTAGTCATTGATGATCGTGCGCATTCCGTTACCACCGTGGAGAAGAGCCAGCCAGAGCATCGATAAATCCCAGACTTGCCAAAAGGGGCTGGCCCAGCGACCCGCCACGAAAGCGAAGTTAATGCGCTGCACTCCGCCGTCAAGAATATTCATGATGAACAGGTGGCCAAGGACCAGGAAAACCAGGATGATCCCGGAGACCCGCATGAACATCCAGCCATACAGTTCGAAGTTGCTCCGCTGCTTATTGCGGGAATCTGAGCGGGGGGCAAATACGGCAGTACTCATGATGTGCTCCCAAAGAGTGCGTCAATTGTGTGGATTGTCATGAAATAGAAGCCAGGGATCATGATCAGGAGCCAGACCGCAGCAATTCCCCAGGTCATCTGGCGCTGGTAACGAGGCCCTTTTGCCCAAAAATCAATCAGGATGATTCGAATGCCATTGAAAGCGTGAAAGAGCACCGCACCAACTAAGCCAACCTCAAGTAGGTTGACAATCGGGGTCTTGTAAGTAGCGATGATTTCGTCGTAGGCCGCGGGGGAAACCCGAACCAAGGCGGTGTCCAAAACATGGACGAACAGGAAGAAGAACAAGGAGACGCCGGTGATCCGGTGCAGAACCCACGTCCACATGCCCTCGCCACCCCGATAAAGGGTGCCAATGGGGGTCGCTCGCAGCGAGAACCCTGGTGTTTCTACTGACACGACTGCCATCCCATCCGGTCTGTAAATTCTGTGAATAGTGCGCGCTCCTGAAAGGTGGGAGCGCGTCCTTAGGGGCAAGATTAGCCCTTCCCCCAACAATCAGCCCGGCGGATTCACAAACAGACAATGTGATCTTGGCCTCGCAAAATACAGTCATAGGTTGAGGTGGGCAACGATGCCGAGCCGAAAAATTCGATGGTCGTAGGCTGCTCCCATGTCAGAACAGCGATTGAGTGAATCAGGGTTTG
>CAMAVT010000149.1 GCA_945861775.1 Bifidobacterium breve | reverse complement strand
ACGGCTTTCCGCTGCGACCCCAACGCTCCCCCACTTGGACTCGAACCAAGAACCCTCCGATTAACAGTCGAATGCTCTGCCAATTGAGCTATGGGGGAATGACCGACGAACACTATCAAGTGACCAAGCGTGCGCTACACCCCGAGGGTGTTTCGCAGCTGTGCCAAAGCGCGGTCAGCACTCGCCGCCGCCAGTGGGTCACCGGGATCAAGTTCCCCGTGGAATTCAATCAGCCACGAGATTTCCGTGCTATTGGGTTCACGGCGCCCAATTGCCGTAATGCTGCCACCGGTTTCCAGGGTTAATGTCTCCCGAAATAGAACGCTTGCGGTAACCCGGTCCCGAACCATGGGTGGTACTTGGCCACAGGGGTCAAGATGAAGCTTGATCAAGACATTCGCATTGGTCGTCACTTCTAGCCAAGGCTCCTCCCAGGTTGCTTTCGCGATCTGGTTCCAAGCAATGCGTTGCGGTTCGGTACTTGTGGCGAAATAAAGCGCCGAATCGGTCGCGATCACAACAGGTGGTTCATACGCTTTGGGGCCGAGGGCCGTTGCCATGATGCGCTCGCTTTTAGGAACGTTCAACAATTTGGCATCGACTTTGAGTTGTTTTTGGAATTGATTACGCCCAAACATCAGGCCTCACCAAATGAGATCTCACGAAGTGAGCGCCGATATGTTTCCAATTCAACAAGTTGATTCAACAATTGGGTTGGATCTCCGCTTTCTTCTGATCTAGTGAGTTGACCTTTTAGTTCGTCAATTTTTTTCGATGAATCCACTTCAAGTAATCGCGCAATCATGCCGACCGCATATCGATCCTGCGTTCCTGGTTCAGTTGGCATTGGTTCAACGGTCAGTTCACGAATCGTTGAACGCACTTCGTCATTTTCTGCGTTAGCGAGCACCGCGTCGATCCAGGCCATACCTTCACGTTCTTTTGTTGGTCCACCAGCTTTAGCGATTGCAACGTGAACCGCTGCGGCCTTGGGGTGAACAAACGTCGACTCGTCAACGGATGCATACCATTCACTAACTGCACCAGGGAGTTGCAATGCGGCCTTGAGTGATTCGCGTTCAACACTTGACCCGATAGTGGACTTGCGGGACTGATTTGATGCTGGCGCGCTCCCACCGATTGCTTTTGCAACAGTTGTTGGGTCCATGCCGAGCCAACCTGCCAACCTACGCGAATATTCCGGGCGCAATGCCGAGTCCCGGATTTTGCGAATGATCGGGGTGGCTTCGTCGAGTGCAGCGATGCGACCTTCACTGGTGTTTAAGTCGTAGGAGGCCAACGCGGATTTAATGGCGAACTCGAAAAGGGGTACTCGGCTCTCAATCAGGGCACGAACAGCAGCGTCCCCTTTCTGCAGTCGCAGATCACATGGGTCAAGGCCACCGGGTTCAACCGCCACAAATGTTTGGGAAACAAATTTCTGGTCTTCCTCGAAAGCTCGCAAGGCGGCTTTCTGCCCGGCCGCATCTCCGTCGAAAGTAAAAACGACCTGTCCACGCATACGGTCGTCGTCCATAAGAAGCCTGCGCAATACCCGGATGTGGTCCGCGCCAAATGCGGTACCGCAGGTCGCAACCGCTGTCCCCACACCAGCCAGGTGCGCGGCCATCACGTCGGTGTAACCCTCAACAATGACAGCCTGCTGCTCTTTGGAAATCAAGCGCTTAGCAAGGTCGAGGCCGTAGAGCACGTGACTTTTTTTGTATATAGGTGTTTCCGGTGTGTTGAGGTACTTGGGTCCTTCATCATCGTCGTACAACTTTCGGGCCCCAAAACCAATTACTTCGCCTCCGAGTTCGCGAATCGGCCAGACCAACCGGCCACGGAATCGGTCATAGATTCCTCGGTTACCTTGGGATACGAGTCCACCGGCAAGTAGCTCCTGATCGGTGAAACCCGCTTGACGCAGGTGGTTAGTGAGGGCGTCCCAACCTTTGGGTGCGTATCCCACACTGAAGGTGGCACAAATCTCGGATTCAAATCCGCGCTGAGTAAGGAACTCCCGTCCCGTTTGTGCGTCTGGGGTGAGAAGTTGTGCTTGGTAGAATTCTGTTGCCTTTTTATGGGCTTCCACTAAACGTTTGCGCTGCCCCTGTTGTTTATTGGGGCTTGCTCCCCCATCGACGTATTGCAGCTGGACCCCGGCTTTATCAGCCAGTTTTTCAACCGCTTCTGCAAAACTCAGATGATCAATTTTTTGCACGAAACTGAGCAGGTCCCCACCTTCACCACATCCAAAGCAGTACCACATGCCTCTGCTGGGCGTGACGTGAAAACTGGGTGAACGTTCTTCATGGAATGGGCATAACCCCTTGAGGGAACCCCCGCCGGCGGACTTCAAAGTGACGTATTCGGAGACCACTTGGTCTATTCGGGCGCGTTCGCGAACGAGGGCAATGTCCTCGTCTCTGATTCGGCCCGCCATGTGGGCAGTCTACGCCCGGTGCGGACCGGCCCCTTGATCCAAGGTTGAATGCTCCTATGGCCAATGACAAATCCGGACTCGATGTTGTGAGACTTCGCGCTGACACCCTGGGGTGCACCGAGGTGGTTCACCTCAATAACGCTGGGAGCGCTTTACCACCGGCGATTGTCGTTGAAACGATGGTTGAGCACCTGCGCCTGGAAGAAATGATCGGTGGGTATGAGGCACATGCCCGCGCCGCCGAGCGCATCGATGCGGTTCGCGACTCGATCGGCGCTCTGCTGGACACCAGTGGCACGAATATCGCCCTCAGCACCTCCGCCACCGACTCGTGGGATCGGGCATTTAGTGCGATCACTTTTGCTGGAGATTTTGGACCCGACACAAAAATTCTCGCCTCTTCCTCGGAGTATGCATCAAATGTTTTACCGGTAATGCAATTAGCTCGCCACCATGGAGTTCAACTTGAATTTATCCCCGATGACAACAACGGGGTCACCGACGTTACTGCCCTGGAGTCAATGCTGGATGACGATGTTGCCGCTGTTCTCATTAATCACTGCCCGAGTCAAAATGGGTTGATCAACCCGGTCGCTGCGATCGGCCATGCACTTGCTCGCGCACAATCAAATGCTTGGTACTTGGTTGATGCCTGTCAGTCGGTTGGGCAACTCCCCGTTGATGCCATTTCCATTGGTGCTGACTTCTTGAGCGTGACAGGACGTAAGTTTGTTCGTGGTCCACGCGGGACCGGTTTCATGTATTGCTCAGCACGCGCTTTAGCTGAACTTGAGCCCTTCCCCGCTGATTTACACGGAGCAAACTGGAACCCTGACGGTTACAGCATGCGAACCGATGCACAGCGATTTGAAGCTTGGGAAAAAAGCTATGCGGCCTTGCTGGGGCTGGGTGCAGCGATTGACTACTCGCTGGCACTTGGCATGGATGCCATTCACATGCGGATTGACTACCTCGCATCTGAATTGCGCCTGCTGCTCGCCGAGATTCCTGGTGTGCACATACTTGATCGTGGGATCGAAAAAAGTGGAATCGTCACTTTCAACCATGAACGAGTTGAGGCAGCAGCAATTGTTGCTGGGCTAAAAAACTCAGGAATCAACGTGTCCCTGGGCGCACCCGAGTACTCACAGGTTGACTACATGGCCCACCAAGTGAGTTCGCTGGTTCGTGCATCACCTCATGTTTTCAATACCCACGAAGAACTCGAGCGGTGCGCAGAAACGGTGCGCGGTCTCACAAACTAGAAGTTGCTGGCTAGCGACAAAATTGAGTGTGCCACTGCTCGATACTGATATCGGTCAGGCTGGCGACCTGATCGATCACAACCCGGAAACGTTGCGCATCGGTGGTCGCTTCTTCAAATGTTGGCTTAAGCCAACGCTCAAGATTGCGACCGGCGTCCAGTACTAACGCGTGCACGAGCTCGGCAATAATTTCACGTTGGCGCGCATAGGCTCGATCCGCTCCGGGGCGGTTCATGACCCACTTAACCGCCACTGATTTCATGACCGCAACTTCATCACGCACTTCTTGGGGAACAATCAAGGTGGCGTCATAGCGGGTGAGCCGCTGATCCCCGAACTGCTGCTGGGTGGCGATTTGAGCGGAAACACTGAAACGACCGATCAGGTGACTGGTGAACTTCTTGAGCATCACCATGCTGCGCATCGAGCCATCAAATGAACTCGGGAAATAGTCGAGGTTGCGAAGTCGAGACACCGCTTCCTGCAATTGCTCGAGCGAAACCTCAGGCAAATACCGTTGCTGGGCAATTAAACAGAGTTCATCGGTAACATTTTTATCCCCGAATTCAAGAATGGATACCAGGCCTGAGTGAACGGCGTCTTCAAAATCATGAACCGAATACGCAACGTCGTCTGACCAATCCATAACTTGCTCTTCAAGACACGTTTGGGTTCCCGGTGCACCTTCGCGCAACCAAGCGAAAACTTCGGCGTCATCTTCGTAGTAACCAAACTTGGGGTTTCCCGGGGTTCGTGCCCACGGGTATTTGCAGGATGCATCCAATGATCCACGGGAAAGGTTCAGCCCGGCAGACTCGCCACTCTCGGTGAGGACTTTCGCTTCAAGGCGACTGACAACTCTCAGCGTTTGGGCATTTCCTTCGAAACCACCAATTGAATCAGCGAGGCGATTAAGTTCCTCTTCACCATTGTGACCAAATGGTGGGTGACCGAGGTCGTGGGCGAGCCCGGCAACTTCCACCAAGTCGGCGTCACAGCCCAAAGCATCGCCCAATTCCCGGGCGATCTGAGCGACTTCCAGGGTATGGGTCAATCGGGTACGCGGGAAGTCCGCGACACCGGCTAGCTGCACCTGGGTCTTGGCGGCAAGGCGACGCAGCGCCGAAGAGTGAAGAACGCGGGCCCGATCACGGGCGAATGCACTGCGAATATTTTCCTTGACCGGCTCAACCACGGGGCGCGCAACGTCATGTTCGTTGTAACCTGCAGGAATCGCCACATGCGTGACTTTACTTGCCGGTGAGTATCCGCGGGACCTGCCATTGGTTGTACAGGTAAAACCACACCAAGGCGATTGCTTCGCGGGCAATGTATTCGGAAGTGAGTGCCGATGCCCCTTCCCTTGATGAGGGTGTCATGTGGGCGTCAACTCCGTATTTTCCTGCTGTCACCTGCGCCCGGGCTGAGTGAGCCGAATCGGTCACAATCGTGGCCGAACTCCAACCCAAGTCTTTGAGCAATGTCGCAACCACGGCCAACGTTCCCAGGGTGTCACTCCCCGTGGGCTGATAAATCACGTCATTGGCTGGGATACCCAATTTTTCAAGTTCTTTTTGGGATCTTTCAAATGCTCGCTGCGGCCCGGTCATCATGATGACGGGAGCGACCCCTGCCGCGTATAACTCCGCTGCCCGCTCAAGTCGATCATTTTTGGCAGCCGCTTGGTTATTCCACGCACCTGTTGGATCCATAACCACGATTACTTGCGTCTGGGTTTCATCTTCAATCTGCGAAGTAAGGACAATCTGAGCGGCAGCCCCAATCGGGATCAGAAGCAGCAAACTGACACCCACGGTAAGTATTAAAGTGAAAATGCGCGCTGGTGAAGTTACCGGTTCCAGAGCCACTGCCCCATGTTCACATGCTTAGCAACAAGTTCGGTGGTGCGACACATGTGAACAAATTAGCCACCACTGACGCTGAGTTCGGCCAGGGAAACATTCACCCGATCCTCAGCGGTTAACTCGCAGCTCTCCAACCAGCGATCAGGTAGGGCTGGACGGCGTCCACCAGAAGTACGGCCGCGGGGACCAGATCCCACCTCTGAATTGAAATCTTGGTCTGGATTGATCTGGGCTAAGAGAGCGTCAAGTTCTGCAAGGGTTTGCACGGTTCCCAGCGGCTGGCGAACCGTGTGCGGGACCCTGAATCCTTTGAGGTACCAAGCCATGTGTTTGCGCATAT
>CAMAVT010000148.1 GCA_945861775.1 Bifidobacterium breve | reverse complement strand
CTACTATGACGACAAGTTCTACGCGATGCGGGTTCGTCCGGTCCGGTCCTTTTAGCCCTTCGTCACTTCAGCTGTTTATGTATTGTGCTTTTTTGTTTTTGCCTTCTCAATCACAGAAGTGCTTTGTCGCGGCTGGATATTAATGCCGGAATCCAATTGCTGCAGCGCGAATTGCCACCTTCAAAAATGTGCACAATATGTGCACTTTTTTGGGGTGGCCTGCATGGGCCGTTCTACGATACGCAATTAATTTAGTCGCCGTCCAGCGGGAGGTTTGAAGAGTTATGCCGGCCGGTTTGGTGCGTGTGGGTGCGCGGGTCGTGGCTGTGCTCTTAGCGGTGGCTCTGCTGTCTGGGCAACAGTTGATGACGTGGCCGCAGGCCTCGGCTGCGAAGGATTCCAGCAAGTTGTCGACGTGTTTGAATCTCGCGACGGGTGCTAATCGGGTGCTTGTGCGGGGTGTGTGTGATTCGGTTTTGGAGATGACCCAGGTGTGGGACCAAATTTCCACTGATGAGCCGGTGGGGAAGTCGTTTTCGGCGCGGACGTTGGCGTTAGCGGTGCTTCTCAATACTGGTGGTGATGTGAGTAAGTTCACGAAGAAGGACTGGGTGAACTTGTCTCGGTTGCAGGCCGCGAACCAGGCAAAGATTAATAGCGCCATGATCAGTAGTGCCACGCGCGCTAAGGCATCATCGGTTCAAGAGGTGCGCGCGGTGGTGACTACGTGCGTGTCGAATGCAACGGGTGAGGCACGTGTTCTGGTTTCTGGGCAGTGTCAAAAACGCGTTGAGACCCAGCGGAATTGGGTGTCTTTGGACCCGCCGCAGAAGCCGCCGATTAACGATGGCACCCCAGATATTCCGCAGATCGAAGGTGTCTCTGTTATTGGGCCTACTTCGCGTGCGGTCACTTTTCAGCCTCCTGTGATGGTGGGAAGTTCACCGATTAAATCGATTACGGTGATTGCTATTCCAGGTGGGCAGTGGGTCACCGTCGGTGGGGGTGCTGGCGGTACGGCCTTGTTTACGGGCTTATCGCCAGATATCACGTACACGTTCCTTGCTGTTGCGGTGAATGATTCTGGTGCTGGGCCTCGCGTCCCGTCGCAACGCGTCGGGTCGCGGCCAGAGCCAAGTTTCACACCTGATCCCACCCCGGCGCGTTCCCCGGATCCGAGTGTTGGCACAGGAACTGGTGACACCTCGCCGGTGACTCGTGTTGTGGCACCGGGTGCCCCAACTATTGGAACCGTGACCGCTGGTGATGGACAGGCTTCCGTGAGATTTACTGCACCGTCGTCAACAGGTGGTGCAGCGATTACCTCTTACACCGTGACATCAAGTCCCGGTGGGTTTACCGCTTCGGGTTCAGCTAGTCCGATTGTGGTGACGGGTCTCACCAATGGCACCCCTTACACGTTCACGGTGACTGCAACAAACAGTGTTGGGTCTTCAGGTGCCTCGGTTGCCTCATCAAGTGTCACGCCGAAACTTGCTCAGTTAATCACGTTTGCAAACCCAGGAACAATAAGTTTTGGTACGACACCAACGTTGAGTGCTACATCTGATTCGAGCTTGACGGTGTCGTTCACGTCATCTACTGCGGGGGTCTGCACGATTACAACTGGCGGTCTACTGACATTTGTTTCGGCGGGCACGTGCACCATTAATGCCGATCAGGTGGGTGATGGTTCATATAGTCCTGCTACCACTGTCACGAGATCCTTCACTGTTTCGCCTGTGGCACCCGGTGCGCCGACAAGTGTGGTGGCGACCGCCGGTATCGCTCAGGCTTCGGTTGCGTTTACTGCTCCAATATCTACTGGTGCTGCCTCGATCACTTCATACACGGTGACGTCAAGTCCTGGTGGGTTTACTGGTTCGGGTTCATTGAGTCCGATCGTGGTGACGGGCTTAACGAATGGCACGGCTTACACGTTCACGGTCACCGCTACCAATAGTGCTGGTACGGGTAGTGCTTCCGGGGCGTCGGGGTCTGTAACTCCAATGGGTTCACAGTCGATCACGTTTGCAAGCCCGGGAGCGAAAAACTTTGGTACGACGCCAACGCTTACGGCAACGGCAAGTTCAGCTTTGACGGTCGCGTTCACTTCATCAACCACTGGGGTGTGCACGATTACTAGCGGCGGCCTATTGACATTCGTTGCTGCAGGCACCTGCACGATTAATGCCGACCAGTCCGGCAACGCAACCACCTCGGCCGCCCCGCAGGTCACTCAATCCTTCACCGTCTCGGCCGTGGCGCCTGGTGCGCCGACGAGTGTGGTGGCAACGGCCAGTAGCGGTCAAGCGTCGGTTGCATTTACTGCTCCAGCATCTTCCGGTGGTGCAGCGATCACTTCTTATACGGTGACATCGAGCCCTGATGGGTTCACTGGCTCGGGTTCAACCAGCCCGATAGTGGTAACAGGCCTCACAAACGGCACCGCGTACACGTTCACCGTAACTGCTACCAATAGTGCCGGGTCATCCGCTGCGTCGGTCGCATCAACTAGCGTGACTCCTCAAGCCGCCCAGTTGATCACGTTTGCCAATCCTGGGGAAAAAAGTTTCGGCACAACCCCGACGCTCACTGCGACAGCGAGTTCGGCGCTGACGGTTGCGTTCACGTCATCGACGACTGGGGTATGCACGATCACCAGTGGCGGACTACTCACTTTCGTCGCGGCGGGAACGTGCACCATCAACGCCGATCAGGCGGGTGACGCGAGCACCTTGGCTGCCCCGCGGGTAACTGAATCGTTCACAGTGACACGGACGTACACCCTTGGGGAGACCGGGCCCGGTGGAGGAAAGATCTTCTACGTCGCATCAACGCCATTTAACTGTGGTCCAACGTTGAGCAATACATGTACATATCTGGAAGCAAACCCCAGTACGTTCGGGGGTGCTTGGTGCACTGCCGGGCCAATGTCTACCACCGTGACGACCCCCGCTTTTAGTTCGGTTATCGGGGCAGGCAACTGGAATACTCAAAAGATGCTGATTGGTTGCACAGGTGGCTATGCGCAACAGGCGACGCGCACCTCGGGAGGTTTGAGCGACTGGTATTTGCCAAATATGGGTGAATGGAATGCCATGTGGGCAGCGAGGGCATATGTCCCCGGCTACTTCGAAAGCGGCAAGGGATACTTGGCTTCGGAGGAGGCCAATGCCAATCAGTCGAGGGAGATTAGCGGCACAGACGGCTCTGCTTTGACGTTCACCAAGACCACGGGTCACGTTGCAATCTGGTCCAGAGCCATTCGAGCTTTCTAACTATCGGTTAGGGGCTGTTCGTCAGGCAAGCTTGTGGTGAACGTAATTTAAGGCCGCTCTTTTATCGCGACTCTTCTTTTTCCCAATTCTGGGATCATCATCGACAGGTCCTATTGCGTCATCTTCAATCACGATACGGAGGACTTGGATCATGTTGGTGGTGTTGATTGAAAAGCGCTAGCCCAACGGTATGACGACCTGTAGCCGCGAGGATTGCGAGCCGGAAGGTTCGAGGGACCAGCGGACGCCGAGTGAGTCAAAGGTGTGAAGTCCGGATCCGGTCTGAAAATCTGGCGCAACAGGTACCCCGTCATTCTCGACGATGATGACAACTTCGTTTGCGCCTGGATCAGCGGTCATCGTGATTTTGATGAAGCGCGCATCACCATGCCGACTTGCATTCGTTACGGCTTCTTCGAGAATCGCGATGATTGTCGTGCCTTGGCTCGGTGAGTCGTCGATGATCGGGATGACCTGATGTCCGACAAGGCAATCAATGCGGATGAGTCCAGCCCAAGCGGCACGCAACGTGTTCAGGTAATCTTCCATCGCAATGTTGGTGATGACTGGTTCGCTTAGTGTGGAGTGAAGGGTGGCTAAGGCGTCATCAACCAGTTTCAATGCGCGATCGATTGCCGAGTCGGATTCAGCGAGGAATTCGGCTTCGGGGCGAGCCGCGTGCAGCCTAAGACACAAGGTCACAGCAGCAAGGTTGCCCTGCACAGGTCCATGAAGCAGGCGTGATGTTTGTCTTCTAACTCGAAGCTGCTCACGGGCAAGATCGGCTTCTAATGCGCGGTAGTGCTCCATCAATTCAAGCTGGTGTTTGAAGTACGCGTCCCATCGTTTCTGATACTGCTGAATCGCTGACGCGGTAATGCCACCGATGAGACCAAAGACCACGATGAAGATCTCAAGGGCACTAAGCCAGTTGACCTGGTTCACCCCCGGTAGCCACGGGACAATGAGTGCCACGGCAACGCTGGTGAGTAGATACACCGAGATCGTGCTCAGTCCACGAAACCTGCCTGGCTCGAACCTGCTAAGGACCCAGCGGCCGAGGAGCAGCAGCAGCAGAGCTGAACCTGTGATGCCTGCGATGAGTACGTAGCCCGCGGCGCCAATTCGTGGAACTGCCATCAAAGCTCCAAAGCCTGCGTACAGGGCAGTAGTCAGCCCGACGGAGAGTTCCATGGATTTTAGATCGGTGAAAAAGCTCGCGAAATGATTAGCAGATTCTTTATTGCGAGACTCGACATCCATTGTGTCCTCGTTGTCGTCGATTACATCGCGACTGGCGCTGCGAACCTGGTCGATCATGACCCCGCCGGTGCGTTCGGAAACCTCATTCCAGAGCGATCTCGGCGCGCCTGCTCGAAGGTCTGCGATGGCCTGGCGCAGTTCATTGAGTTCGGGAATGAGCCAGTCTCGGATGATCCGGTTGAGCATTGCGGATTCCTGACGAACGACCAAGGAAAGTCGGGTCTCAAAGCTCCGGGTTGCCTCTAACACGGTGTCGACTTCGAGTGATCGTAAGCGGTAAAAATTCGAGGAGGCGATGATGTAGGTGAGCAGGATGGTCCAACCAAAGTGGAACACAATACCGGATGCCAGTTGACCAGCGCTCAGATTCATTTCGATCTGGTGAAGGTGTAGGTAGGTGGCAGCGCTGAGACCGCGGAAGCAGGCGGCGAGCAGCCAGATCCCGATGACAATGACTGGATACTGTGTCGTTCGAAAGCGGCTCCGAAGAATCGTAATGCTTGCGAGCCACAGGACAAGGCCCGATAGAAGTGGACCAAGGATCAAGGTCATGAATATATCGAGGCCACTCAACCCGATTACGCCACGCAGACGCAGCACGAGAATTGGAATACCGAACAGGGTCTGCAGCACCCAAACATATGGTGAGACACACCATGCGCCAAAGAGCAATTCGCGCCAGTTGCTCTTGGTGAAGGATTGGTTCAGGGAGGATCCGACCCGTTGCCCATCAAGAGTTTTACTGGACAAAAACTTTCCCTTGCTGCCACAGCCGCACCGCCATGACGCGTTGATTAATCCTATTGTCCTTCTCAATACCCAATGCTTGAAAGAGTCGTTTGACCTGACTTTCTGCGGCGTGCACGCTCACCCCCCGCTCTTCGGCGATCCCGGAATTTGAGTAGCCCTCTGACATGAGGCGAAGGATCTCTCCTTGACTTCGGTTGATCATAATCTGGTCACGACGAATCTCGGGTGTGGGCGAGGTGAGATTCTCGATCGATGCAGCGGCAAGGGGGAGCAGGTCGGCGACCGAGTTCAACTGCGACTTCACTACATAAACGGCTGTCTCGGGCAATGAGCGCCCATCGTGAATGGCCAGTTCGGGGGAGGCCTGTGAGGTGAGCGCAATGAGCCCGAGCCATGGCTGCTCTTCGGAGAGGCGCCCAAGCAAAGCGGCGCCGCTGGGCCCCGCGCCCAGGTTCAGGTCGCAGATCACCACGTTGGGATCGAAGGTCTTCAAAGCTTCCATGGCAGCAGCGCTGGAATTTACCGACAGGGTCTCAACCCCCAGCAGGTTCAGGCCATCAGCGACCAGGGTGCGAGTGAAATCCTCGTCCTCAACTAGCAGGACCCGACCACTGAAGCTTGCTACCTC
>CAMAVT010000147.1 GCA_945861775.1 Bifidobacterium breve | reverse complement strand
GAAGCACCAACGCCTTTCACCCCCGGAGGAAAAATCTGACGTGGAAACCCTCCTAGAGCCATTGAGTTACGCCTTTTTTCAAAAGGGGCTGATTGTCGCCAGCCTTTCTGGGGCACTTCTCGGTCTCATCGGCGTTTACCTTGTGTTGCGCGGCATGAGTTATATCGGTCATGGCCTGTCGCATTCGATTTTCGGTGGCTTCGCGGCCATGCAATTGTTTGCAGCGCAGTTTTATGCAATCGGTGCGGGGCTTTGGGGGATTGCATCGGCGCTCGCCATCACGACCGTAACAAAGCGCAGCCGGGTAGGTGCAGACGCGGCTATTGGCGTGATCACGATCGCGTCATTTGCACTCGGAGTGGCGCTGTTTGCCAAATTTGGGACCAGCGGACCATCATTTGAAAATGCCCTTTTTGGCAGCATCTTGGGGATATCAACGGGTCAGATCGTTGGCCTGGTTGCCGTGTCAATTCTCACCACCGCATTCATCACACTGCGTTACCGCGCATTGCTTTTTAGTACTTTCGACCCTGACGTGGCCGCCGTGTCGGGAGTCAAAGTTGGCCGAATCGAGGCAGCACTGATGGTGGTGCTGTCATTGGCGATTCTGGCGACATTGACGGTCATCGGTGTCACATTAGTTGCAGCGATGCTCGTAATCCCTGCTGTTATCGCACGGATGTTGACTGACTCATTTGGCCGCATGCTGGCCTACAGCACTTTGATTGGAACGCTGTGTGGATTAGTCGGTATGTACGCGAGTTACTACGCCGATGTCCCTTCAGGAACCATGATCGTTTTGGTCGGCGCGGCACTGTTCATTGTCGTACTTGCATCCACCGGTGGTCGTGGGTTACGTAGATCTGCGGGCTTGGATTCACACGTTGAGAACACCGGGCTTGCGCCCGTTATCACTCGCTAAATCATTCAAGGTGCTTCCACCGAGTTGGTAAGTGAGCGCACGGATCGAAACATGAGCGCCCCGATGATGGCGGCGGCCGCTATCGCAGCAAAAACGCCAAAAGCAACAGTTGGACCGGCGCCTGCGATAAGTGGGCCAGCAACGATCAGCCCGAGTGGGCCGAACAGCAGCGAACCGAAAGCGTCATAGGACATGACGCGAGAGAGGGATTCTCTGGGGACCTTACGTTGGATCGCTGTAATCCAGACGACGTAAAACACGTCAAGGGCGATTCCTACGAAAAATGCAGTAATGGCAATGATGAACAGTGGAGATTGCAAGGCGAGTGCGACCATCCACACGGGCATCGACACGATAACCACCATGCCAAAAACTAAAGGTCGCTTAGGGTCAATGCGAGTGCCAAGGAAAGCGCCCACCAATAAACCCACTGCTTGAGAAGCTAACACGACAGACCATCCAGCAGCGCCACCGTAAATCTCGAGTGATAACACCGGACCCATAACCTCTTCAGATCCGCGCCAGACCATCACGATCAGGGAGAAGGCACCAACGATCACCACAATCCACCGATAACTGGTGAACACGCTCCAGCCGTGTGCGAGATCGTCGACCATTCCCGTCTCAGATTTAGACGGTGATGACACGTTCCGGAAACTAAATACCAAGAGACCCGCAAGGGCAAAGGAGAGCGCGTCAATTGCGATGGCGACACCGGAACCAGCAGTGGCAACAAGTATTCCGCCGAGTGCGCTTCCCGCAATCAGTCCACCATTCTGGGACATGGCAATAAACCCGTTCGCTGGCTGCAGGTGTTCATCTGGGACGACATCCGGTGTCAAAGCGCTCATGGCCGGGTACCAAAACGCGGCTAGGCATCCATTGATCACGCCGAGGAGGGAGAGCAGCAGCACGGTGGCGTTTCCAGTTAAAAACAGCACCGCCATGCTCATGACGGAAACAGCCATAATCAAATCAGTGACAGCGATGACACTGGCGCGACCCAACTTGTCGGCAAAAACACCACCAATGGGGAGGAAGAGCACGAGTGGCACGGCTTGAGCGGCGAGAACGATGCTGAGTGAAACGGGTGTTGTTCCGGGCAGGTGCAGCACGCCGAATGCCAGGGCAATTGGCATGATTCCGTTGCCAATATTGCTGACAGCTCGGGAAACAATCAGCTTCTTAAAGTGGCGGGTTTGCCACAGCGTAGACACGGTTCCTCAACTTCTAATTGCGATTTGGGGTCGGGCTAGAGCGCCGGCCAAGAGCCCTATTCTCTCACGGAATTATTCACAGCATTCTCACAGGTGCAGCCCAGCGAAATCTCAACTTTGTGGCGCAATCTTAGGTCAGCACCAACCGAACAACCCAACAACCACAATCTGAGTAAATCAGATGAAACCTAAGGAGTTCACATGAATACCAAGAAGAAGCTAATGACAGGCGTAGCACTCGGAGCAAGCGCGATTGCACTATTTATCGGTTCAACCGGCGTCGCTTCAGCCCATAATGCAAACCACGGTGGAGGACTGGGAAGTTCCCTCGTCACCAACGGAACGTTGACCGAAGCTCAGTTAACCGCTGTCAAGGATGCAATGCGTGCAGCCCATGAGGCTCAGAAGGATGCAGCAGTCGCCGCGCTTGTTTCGGCTGGCACCATCACGCAAACCCAAGCTGATGCACTCGAAGTAGCCGAGGGAGATCGTGGAGCCATGCGTGCTCTCATCGCTGACGGAACCTTCACCATGGAACAAGCCCAAGCACTCCGTGCTGCAAAGCAGGCGAACAAGACCGAGAATCGCGATGCTGTGCGTGATGCAGTGCTGAGCACGCTCGTCGCGAACGCAACGATCACTCAGGCGCAGGCCGATGCGATCAAGGCAAGCAAGGCAAACAAGGCAGAGTCAGGCCCGCGTGGCCAAGGCAGAGGTGCCGCTCAAGGTACGTCAATGGCCCCAGCTGGAAACAGCCAAGCCTGATTTCATCAAAGGTAGAGTGCGGAGTGGGCGTCTAGCGCTCACTCCGCACTTGCGTATGAAAAAGTAAGCACAGAGGTGCCAGTCACAATTAAGGAGAAGATTTATCGTGGGATCGCCGCTCATTTTGGTAGTCGATGATGAACCTGGCGTTCGTGATCTGATTTCCGATGCCCTGAATCTCGTCGGGCTGAGCAGCATTACCGCCGCGCACGGCATGGAAGCGCTCTCAAAACTCCGGGACAACCAGATAGACCTCATGATTCTCGACATCAACATGCCCACCATGGATGGCTATGAAGTATTGGAACGAATTAACCAACAGGGTTCGAAAACTCCCGTAATAGTTCTCACCGCGCGACTCGACCGCGAAGACACGAAGCGAGCATTTCAACTAGGCGCTGATGATTTTGTGCGCAAGCCTTTTGGAATAGAAGAGCTGACGCTACGGGTCAACGCGATTCTGCGACGATCACAGCCCCAGGTCAAAAATGAATCCGTCATAGTTGCAGGCGCAATCACGATCAACCTTGATCAACACCTTGTGTCGGTCGACGAAGTCACCATCGATCTTTCACCAACGGAGTTTCGATTACTTGAAACATTTATGCAGAATCCAACCCGGGTACTGAGCAAAGATTTCCTCCTCACCGAGGTTTGGGGATTGGACAATTACGCTGACCCAAATGTTGTTGAAACATATGTCTCCTATCTGCGCAAGAAACTGGGAGATGCGTTTCCCTTACGCACTGTGCGTGGTGTGGGTTATCAATTCACCGGGCGAGTTGCCAAATGAACCTCAAGTGGCGGATCACATTAGTTACCGCGCTACTTATCGCAATAGCCTCCTCGACTATTGGGGTAGCCAGTTACATCAGCATTTCTCGAGCACAAATCGATGCTATCGACGCTAGTCTGCAAAACGCACTGGGAGACAACCCGAGACGAGCAGTGGAACGTCAGGCTCCGCGAGGTCGGGACTCGTCCAACTTCTACAACTCGATTGCCATTGGAAAGGTTTCGGACAACGGCGAAGTGAGTGTCCTGCGTGCAGCCGGAACGAGGGACTCACCTGAGCCATTCCCAACGCTGCCAGTATCTGAAATCGAGATCGGTCCCGATCAAACCCTCACATTTATTGACCCGACCTCCGGGAAGCAATTTCGGCTGGTTGCCCGCCCCGGTGGGCGCGATGTGCAGGTTGTTGCGGTTACCCAACTTGAGGATTACTCCAACACCATGCGCCAGATTTTGGTGTCCATCATTGCCTACGTTTTCGGGGTCACCCTCTTGGGAGCGGTGATTTCTTGGCTTATCGTCCGTCGTTTTTTCAAGCCGGTTGACTCCATGATCGCGGCGGCGGGTGAAATTTCACTCGGAAACACAGCAATGTTGGTACCCAATGCCACACCGGGAACAGAGCTCGGGGATCTCGCAGATGCACTCAACATGATGCTTCAGGGTCTCCGGGAATCAATTCTGAGAACTCAGGAGTCTGAACAGGCTTTACGTAGTTTCGTTTCTGATGCATCACATGAAATTCGAACCCCGCTGACCGTAATCCGTGGCTATGGAGAACTTCTCTTGGCGCAATCCAACGCGACCGAATCAGAGCGCCGCGCATTTGAGCGAATCGACTCCGAAGCCAAACGCCTTGAGCGCCTCGTTACTAGTTTATTGGAACTTGACCGACGCGGAGGCCCTCAATCAACACAGGACGCAGTACCGCTGGGCAGGATCGTGTCCACGTATTTTGATGACCTGATTGCAATCTCACCACGACCGATTGAGTCGTCAATCGAGTCGGTCACCGTGACAGGGGATCCGGACGGTTGGGAGCAAGTGCTC
This sequence comes from Bifidobacterium breve, assembly GCA_945861775.1. GTDB lineage: Bacteria > Actinomycetota > Actinomycetes > S36-B12 > S36-B12 > UBA4592. The sequence goes on along the minus strand of CAMAVT010000147.1, from coordinate 1,228 downwards.
GCGAATATCACGCAGAACATCATTCGATACACACCAGAGGGTTCTCCCGTGACCGTGCTTGTGCACCAAATTATGAGCGAGGGCGATTCAGTTGCCGAGTTGGTTATCGACGACTCGGGTCCAGGCATCCCAGAAAATATGCGGGAACGGATTTTTGACCGCTTTGCTCGACTCGATGACTCGCGCTCGACCGAAACCGGCGGCTTTGGTCTTGGAATGAGCATCATTAAATCAACGGTTATTGCACACCGGGGAACTATCGCGCTGGAGGAAAGCCCCACCGGTGGCCTCAGAATTCGGATCCGGGTACCCCTTAGTTAGATGCGAAAATCTGCCACATTTTTTAGTCACAGGTCTTCATCAAAAATTTGATCACCGGTTCCATAGGCCTGAATTTGCCCTCGTAGAAAACCGAATCGACCCAGTATCGCGGTTGATCCCAATTCCAGCCGACAAATGTCAGTGCTGGCGTTGCTTTCGAATATTGCGTATGTTACGTTTGTTTCGAATAGGAGGTCCTTCAATGTCTCGCATCCTTGCTGAGCTGCATCCCGAGGCTCGTGATTCCGATTTGGCACGCGAAGCCCTCGTGCGCATGCGTCCTGTGCTCGATGATATGAACCTGACAGACGACGAACCGGTCACGATAACGGTGGCCGGGGGCACCGAGGCGATCGTGGTGCCCAAATCGGTACTCGATCTGCTCGTGCGAGTACTGGGGGCGGTTTCCGCGGGTGACGGCATCACAGTGCTCCCGCTACATGCGGAGCTTACGACTCAGCAGGCTGCAGACATCCTCAATGTGTCTCGTCCGCACTTAGTCAAGTTGCTCGAAGATGGGTGCATCGAGTACCGAACCGTAGGCACACATCGCCGGGTGTTGGCGCATTCGTTGATGGGGTACCTCAAGCGCGACGATGGTCAGCGTCGATCCGTGGCTGATGAATTGACCGCTCTTACCCAGGAGTTGGGTCTGTCTTAGTGGCTTTCATCGTCGTCTATGACGCGAACGTCCTCTATCCAAGCCTGCTTCGCGACGTGTGGTTTTGAATTACATCGATGAATCTTCTAGTGCTTTAGCGAGTTGATCGAGGTAGTTGTCAACGATGTCGGAAATCAGTTCGGGATTCACGCGGAAATACTCGTGGACGACGATGTTGCGCAAGCCCGCGATTGATGTCCACGGAATGTCGGGCATCGAAGCGATGATCTCAGCGGGGAGAGCCCG
>CAMAVT010000146.1 GCA_945861775.1 Bifidobacterium breve | reverse complement strand
GGGATGAAATCTATGGGGTACTTCGAGCCATCGGTAATGAATCGGGAACCGACCTGCATGGCCGGGTTCACGACTACATTCCCCAAGCCCGCAATCTGCGTGACGGGGGTTTGCAGGCGCGTGAGCAACTGACCCAGGTTTCACAGGGCACACGAGTCAATTTGCGTGCTGGAAATATTCGCACCCAGCTTCCGCAATTTGCATTGTCCCTGCGCCGTCTGTTGGGATTTGCAATTCAAGTGCGTGGACTCGCCGGTGTGGCCGATGCACTTTATGACCGACGGTTGCCTGTGGCACTCACACCCGAGCATTTGAATGAACTCATCAACTCGCTATTGGAGCAAGCCCACACCGTTATGGGCGGTCCGGGTGAGCCAATCGTGCTTTCTGGGGATGCGGGTGCAGTAGACACAAGTGATTTAGCAGGAATGATACGAGATACTGCTGCGAATTTCGTCGCTGAGTTTGGCGCTGTCCCTTCTTTGTTGGAGGCTATCGCCATGCTCGGTCGATTCGATTATTTGCGATCGCAGGTGCAGGCCTATGGATCGGGTGCTCATATTTTCGACGAAGATCTGTGAGTCACCAAAAGCAATGCATTTCCAATCCGAGACCAACCGGTGGTGAGAACTTACTTGTAATTGCGTGCGCGGAACATGTCCTGCAAAACAACCGATGCGGCGACGGAAGCATTTAACGATTCATTGCCCTTTGCCATTGGGATGTTGACCAACCAGTCGCAGCTCTCCTTGACCAGACGGGACAGACCGGCCCCCTCGGCGCCAATCACAATCACTACCGGGTCTCTCCACGTGTCAGCCTTGATTTCTTGCAGCGGCGTTGCGCCTTCGGCTGCCAGTCCGATCACGGTGAAGCCAACTTTTTGAAGTGAGATCAGTGAGCGATTCAAGTTGGTGACTTGGGCAACCTTAATTCTTGTAAGTGCTCCAGCCGAAGACTTCCAGGCCGTTGCCGTCACGCCAACACTGCGACGCTCGGGGAGCAGGATCGCTTCCGCGCCAAATGCGGCAGCCGATCGAGAAATCGCGCCAAGGTTTCGCGGGTCGGTGAGACCGTCACAGGCAATAATGCAGCGCGAGGATTCAATTGATTTAAGGTCGGCGTACTTGTATTCAGGGACGGTGAGAACCAAACCTTGGTGCACACCGCCGTCGGTCATGCGATCCAATTCCGCGCGCGGGACTTCCATGAGCGGGATCCCCAAAGACAGTGCCGTTTTCATCGCCTCGCGCCAGCGGTCATCAGTGTCCGCCTTTGATTGGACGTACAGGGCATTTGCTGGAACTTTGGCGCGTAGAGCTTCAACAACTGAGTTACGTCCCATGAGCAAACTGGCAACCCGGGCTTTGGTCCGCTCAACCCTGCGGCCACCACTTCCTTCAGGATTAGTTGCAGCGCGACGTTCCGCCGCCTTTTTTTGCTTGGCCTTGGGGTGATGCGGGCGATCAACAGCTTTAGGTGTTGGCCCGCGGCCGCCGAGTTTGTCTTTGCGGTTTCCGCCAGAGCCCGTGCTTGCACCCTTCTTGGACCCGGGGGTACGCATTGCACCGCGACGTTGGGAGTTACCAGCCATTAGTTCGATTCCTTAGATTGCGGGGCGCGAACACTAAATCGCACACCCTCTTTTGTGTCTTCAAGAGCAATGCCAATTCGATCCAGTTCATTTCGGATCGCATCGGCCGCTTCAAAGTCTTTGCGTGCGCGTGCATCGGCTCTTTGATCAATCGCGACCTGCACGAGTTGCCCGATAATTTCTTGGTTCCCTGACTGCTCTTGCTTCCATTGCGAATCTAGGGGGTTCATGCCCAGTACGTCGAGCATGCTTACAACAGAGATCAGATCCCCTCTGACCGCTTCGGCACTGCCATCTGCACTGCCCTCGGCAAGCTTGGTATTTGCCGCTCGGACAACCTCATGAATTACTGCGATGGCATTGGGGACACCAAAGTCGTTGTTCATTTCAATGTCAAACTTCTCGGCGCGCGCGGTGCCATCAACCTCAACTTCAGAAATATTCAGCGCTTCCATCGCTCGGGTGATAAATCCACGAATTCTTTCAAAACCAATTCCTGCTTCTTGAACCGCCGAGTCAGAGAACTCCAACATCGAGCGGTAATGCGAGCCCGCCAAGTAGTAACGCAGGTGAAGTGCTGGTATGCGAGTAAGTACTTCACTCACTAACAGTGAATTGCCAAGGGATTTACTCATTTTCTCACCCGCGGTCGTCACCCAAGCGTTATGCATCCAGTACTGGGCAAATGGATCACCTGCAGCTTTTGACTGGGCAATCTCGTTTTCGTGATGCGGGAAAATCAAATCAATTCCGCCACCGTGAATATCAAATGAAGTGCCCAAATATTTACGAGCCATTGCTGAACATTCGATGTGCCAACCGGGACGGCCGGGACCCCACGGTGTGTCCCAGTGTGGTTCATCGGGTTTCGCAGCTTTCCACATTGCAAAATCGCGTGGATCACGTTTACCTAAAGCAACCGCGTCATTGGCGGCCAACATGTCATCAATTTTTTGGCCGCTCAGAGATCCATAGGAAGGATCTGATCGAACATCGAAGTACACGTCACCCGCTTGCGCGTATCCGTGATTTGCATCAATGATTTCCTGCATCATGTCGATCATTTCAGGAATGTGACCGGTTGCGCGTGGCTCAGCCGTTGGCGGAAGGCACCCCAGTGCGTCGTATGCAGCCGTGAATGCGCGTTCATTTTTAAAGGCAACAACCCAATAAGGAACGTCGTCGTGTCCAGCATTATGAATAATCTTGTCGTCAATATCGGTCACATTTCGAACGAATGTGACGTTATAGCCGGCAGCGGTGAACCAACGCCGGACAACGTCAAAGGCGATCCCGCTGCGAATATGACCAACGTGCGGCGGGGCTTGAACCGTCGCGCCACACAGATAGATACCCACTTTGCCACTCTCAAGGGGAACAAAATCCCGCACGGTGCGCGTTGAAGTGTCATAAATCCGTAAACTCACTGTGCGAACATTACTACTGAGAGCATTTTGGCTTGTAAACGCTCATTTTCCGATGACACTGGCGACGGCAATTGCCGCGATTCCCTCACCGCGGCCGGTGAGCCCGAGTCCATCGGTCGTGGTTCCCGAGACGCGAACGGGCGCACCAATTGCCGCACTGAGCACGTCCTGGGCTTCCTGCCTTCGAGTTCCTATTTTTGGTGAGTTACCGATTACTTGGACGGAGACGTTAACGATGGAAAATTGATGCCCGTTGACCAACTGAGCAACATGAGACACCAGACTCACACCGGAAGCGTCAGCCCATTGCGGATCCCCCGTTCCAAAAACTGCACCGAGGTCCCCCAGGCCCGCTGCTGACAAAAGTGCGTCGCAGATTGCATGGGATGCAACGTCAGCGTCCGAGTGACCGTCGAGTCCTGGCTCACCGGGCCAAAGCAGACCGGCAATCCACAATGGTCGACCGGGAGCGAACGCATGCACATCCGTGCCAATTCCTACGAGCGGGTATTTAGGTGATGACACCGCTTGCCCTTCTTTTGGCAATAATTGTTTCCGCGATTGCAAGGTCAAATGGTCGAGTTATTTTCATTGCCTCAACGTGGCCTTCAATTACTTTCACCGTGATTCCCATTGATTCAACGAGTCCGGCGTCATCGGTGAATATGCCTTGGGATTCATCGAGTTGCGCGTGGGCGCGCTGCAATAGTTCACGATCAAATCCTTGTGGAGTTTGAATTGCTCGCAGTGAATTCCGATCAATCGTTGAAAGTACTTCACCATCGCTGTTAACTACTTTGACAGTATCGGTGACCGCTAATCCCGGAACCACCGCCGGATTTCCGGATCGGACCGAGGCAACAATGGCGGTTACCAATTCAACGGGGACCAGCGGACGGGCGGCGTCATGGACGAGCACCACGTCAACATCGGATGGCAACGCAATGAGCGCTCTGGCAACAGATTCCTGTCGGGTTTCACCACCAGCAACGACGCTGACCTTGTCAGAGAAACTTTGCTGGGCAAGAAGTGCTGCTACTGATTCAACGTCACCCGGCGGGGCGGCCACGACAACGAGATCAACACTTCGGGCGGACGCCAACACACTCACTGCGTAGATGAGAATTGGAACACCAGAGATCTCGCGCAAGGCTTTAGGTTCCCCCGGACCAAGTCGTTCGCCCCGACCAGCCGCCGGGACAAGTGCCGCGGTGCGATTCACTTTCCCAACTTTCTTAGGAAGCTAAGACCTCATCAAGTATTTCTTCAGCCTTTACTTCATTGGTTTTTTCAGCCAATGCAAGTTCACTCACCAGGATCTGGCGGGCTTTAGCCAACATGCGCTTCTCGCCTGCGGAAAGTCCACGATCCTGCTCGCGACGCCACAGGTCACGAACGACCTCGGCAACCTTGATGACATCACCTGATGAGAGTTTTTCGAGATTGGCCTTGTAGCGGCGACTCCAGTTGGTGGGTTCCTCGGTGTACGGCTGGCGAAGCACGCTGAACACGCGATCCAGTCCTGCTGCGTCAACAACGTCACGAACACCCACTAGGTCGACATTGTCGGAGGGGACTCGAACAGTGAGATCCCCCTGAGCCACGCGGAGTACCAGATACTCGCGATCCTCGCCCTTGATTGTCCGCATTTCGACCGCTTCGATGAGTGCGGCCCCGTGATGGGGATAAACGACAGTCTCGCCGACCTTAAAAGCCATATGGATGAGCCCCTTTCAGAGGCCCTCACTTTACCACGGAGACCCCAGCCCTGATTCGGCAGTGAGAGAACCCTCTAAGCCCATGAGGGAATCCCCAGCGCGAATGGAGTGCGACCAAGCCATCCTTGTATCCTGACTCCGTGATGCGCCCAGCCGAGAATAACCGCCCAGCCAGATTCCGATCCACTTATGTGGCGGCTGCCGGGGTCACCCTGTTTTCGCTGGCCCTCACGGGCTGCTACAACGGTCAACAGGCCACCACGAATGTGCAGGCAACCCAGCCTTCGGGCAACGGTAATACCCTTCAAGCTGGCCGAATGACGGTTGATAATGCGACCGCCGTCCAAGACGAAGCAGGTAATGCCACGATCCTCATGCGAATCACCAATCAGGGTCTCGAATCGGACACGTTGGTCGCTGCCGCGGTGGGTGAGCAGGCCGCAACCATCACCCCTGGACCGGTCGAGATTGCACCGGGTGAATCAATTTCATTTGCTTGGGACGCCACGCATTTTGTGAATCTGCCCGGACTCAATGCACCCATGAGCTCTTACATCCCATTCGGGCTTCAGTTTGCCATTGCCGGCATTGCCGAGACTGACATCTTGGTCGTTCCACCAACCGGGATTTACGCTGATATCAGACCGTAATTGGGCAATAGGTTAAACGTACGTCGCAACAATCGCGGTCAAAATCGGCGCGATAATCAGCGCGGGTAACAGGTCGCCAACGGCAACTGACTTAATGCGCAGCACACGCAAGCCCACGCCGATTAACAACACTCCGCCGGTTGCAGTGACCGACGCAATCATTGCGCTCGACAGGAACGGGCCTACAAATACGGCCAGGATTGTGAAAAGTCCTTGAACGACTCCGACGGAGATCGCCGAGGCGATTACCCCCCAGCCGAGTGAGGCTGCAAATGCAATCGAAGCGAAACCATCGAGTGAGGCTTTCAACGCCAACTGGTCAATTCCGGTACCGAGTCCGTCCGAGAGAGAGCCGAGAATCGCAAGTGGCCCGATACAAAAAATCAAACTCGCGTCAACAAAACCTTCAATGAATCGAGCCCGGCCCGCCGAACTTTCACCCCGTGAGAATTTAGCTTGAAGCCATCCACCAACTGATTCAAGTCGCGCCTCAATGCGAAGAAATGAGCCGAGGATTCCCCCGATAATGAGCGAGCCCAAAACAATGAGCAGTGTGGCTGAGCCACCTACTTCATCAATCCAATCTTGGTCCCGAAGGGCGACACC
>CAMAVT010000145.1 GCA_945861775.1 Bifidobacterium breve | reverse complement strand
AACCAACATGAGTGCACGCCAACGACCGGCCTTGAATGCAATGAAATAGGCCAATGGGTAGGCAATGATTAGCGCGAGACCAGTGGCAATTCCAGCGTACATAAACGAACGAAGGAACTGTGGCCAATATTCAACAAGAGCATCAGAGTAGTTACTAATTTGAAAAGCAGGAACGTATTGTCCGGACTGTCCCTCAACCGGGGCTTGCAAACTGGTAAGAAACAAAGTGACAAACGGAATAGCAAAAAAGATTGCCAACCAGGTCATGCCAGGCAGTAATAGGAAATAACCGGTTCGAGATTTTCTCTGAGCAACCACACCACCTGTGGCCTTTGTTGAAGGGAGGACCGCAACCACGCTCAGGCTCCTGCTGCCATCGCTCGCGCCGTGGTTGACAGAAGCGTTTCCCCACCGGCAAGCCCGAAAGTGTGCTCGGGTGCCCAGTGGATCAAGACTGGGTCTCCCACACTGGACCGGTCTCCAACAATCACATTCTGTTCAAATACGGTGATGTTTTGGGCCCAAGAGAGCTTAATCAAATATTGAGTTGATACACCTGCGTAGGAAACGTCGATAACCGTGCCCTCAAGGATGTTGTGGCCGATCGGAATTTTCTCACGGTCAGGAAGGTCGAGAACGGTCATTTTTTCTGGACGAATGCCCACAATTATTTCATCACCCGTTGCCGAGTTGCGCTGCACCGGAACCAGGAACTTAATTCCATTGGCCATCACTTCGATCATGTGTGAATCACTTGACATGCGAGTGCCTGCGAATAAATTGGACTGTCCCAAGAAGTTCGCAACGAAAACCGTCTTCGGTAGTTCATAGATCGAAGCAGGGTCACCAAGTTGCTCAATCCGACCTGCATTCATGACAGCGATCGTGTCGGCCATTGTCATAGCTTCTTCTTGATCATGGGTCACGTGCACAAAAGTCGTGCCCACCTCGGTTTGGATCCGTTTCAGTTCTATCTGCATCTGGCGGCGCAACTTGAGGTCCAAAGCACCCAATGGTTCATCAAGGAGAAGAACATCGGGTTCATTGATAAGTGCTCTCGCAACCGCGACGCGTTGTTGTTGTCCACCGGAGAGTTGGGTTGGTTTGCGCCTTGCCATGGGCGCTAGTTCCACGAGTTCCAGCATTGCATTCACGGCAGGCTCAACATTTTTGACACCGCGGCGACGCAATCCGAAGGCCACATTTTCAAATATATCCAGATGCGGGAATAGTGCGTATGACTGGAAAACGGTATTGACCGGTCGTTGAAAAGCACGCAACGAAGTAATGTCGTTTTCACCGATCAAGATTTGACCCGATGTTGGATCGTCTAGCCCAGCCACCATGCGCAATGTTGTGGTTTTGCCGCACCCCGAAGCGCCCAAAAGCGCGAAGAATGATCCGGCCGGGATGGTCAACGTGAGGTCGTCAACGGCAGCAATCTCACCAAACATCTTGGTGAGATTTACTAAGTGCAGATCCTCAACATTGCGCTCTCGACCGTGAACCACTCGACACCCCTCTATCGTAAATATGTACCAAGATGTGAGGGGATCGAAAGTTTTCGACCCCCTCAAACAAACTAGATTCCGGTTGCCTTTTGGAATAGACGTTCATACGCCTCGTTTTGCTCGGAAGTAAGTTCCATGAAAACGTAGGCCGAATCAAGTACCGCAGCTGATGGGAAAATCCATTCACTTGCTGCCAGCGCTGGGTCAATCTTTTCCATGGCGGCCTGAGCCCCTTCCACGGGACACAGGTAGTTAACCCAAGCAGCGACCGTGGCTGCCACTTCCGGGTCGTAGTAATAGTTCATGACCTTCTCGGCATTCTTCTTGTGTTGGGCCAAAGATGGGATCAACATATTGTCGGTCCACAACGTGCCGCCACTTTCGGGCAAACTAAATCCGAAGTCTTCACCGAGTGCGATCACGTCGCCGGACCAACCAATAACAGCGATGACATCGCCGCTATCCATGGCCGCGATGTAGTCATTGCCGGTCACCTGCCGGATTTGACCGTTATCTACCTGCTTGGTCAAGGCCGCAATCGCTTCTTCAAATTGGGCTTCTGTGAACTCAGAAGGGTTGTAGCCCAACCAAGCGAGGATGCAGCCCATGGTGTCTCGCATCTCTGAAAGAACCGTGATTCTTCCCTTCAGCGCAGGGTCAAAGAGTTGATCAAGAGAGACAATGGACTCCTTGCCGGTTGCCGACTTCAAACTGGGGATGTTGTACCCCAAACCGGCAAAACCCGACTGCCATGGCAGGGAATAACTGCGGTCGATATCGAATTCAACAGCAGAAAGCCGGGGGATCAGGTTCACCGAATTGGGGATGCTCGCCTTGTCCAATTTCTGAGCGAATCCACTTTGGATCCATTGTGCGGCCATCCAGTCGGTGAGGACAACAATGTCTCGGCCGATATCTTGGCCCTGTTCAAGTTGGGTGCGTACTTTGGCAAAAAACTCATTATTGTCATTGACATCTTCGGTGTAGGTAACGTCGATTCCCGTCGAAGACATAAACTTTTCAAGAGTTGGGTAAGTACCGGTGTCTTCATCTGTATCAAGGTATGAAGGCCAGTTGGACCAATTGAGGAGCATTTCCGTATCGGATAGGTCCTCGGCGGCTGAAGCTTGCGTGGATCCCCCCGAACTTGTTCCACAAGCAGTGGCCAGCATTGCCGCTCCACCGATCCCGGCCACTTGCAGCAGTCGGCGGCGTGAAACTGACGATCGCATGCCTTGGGCTATGGCCGCAATTGCTTCTGGACGGTGTGCATTCATTAGATTCCTTTCCCAACGGTAGCTTCATATGTGCGTTGCGCGAAGCCTATCTTGATTCACCTAGGGAATGCCTCGTCTTGACGCAATTTTGTCAGATGTTCAGCTGGTATCGAAAGGCTCTTAGCCATTCCGGTCACATCACATTTGGGTAACGAGGTGGCATATTTTGTGTGTTTCGACGTGAACCCATAAACTGAATATGCTGGATATTTATTCCAATTATGGCGTGTTTGATTCACGCGAAACGGAGTTGTACATGAGCGTTGTGCGGGCTGCATTAGTTCAAACCGACTGGACCGGCGACAAAGAGTCCATGATCGTCAAGCACGAGCAGTATGCCCGAGAGGCCGCTGCCGCGGGTGCGAAAGTTATCTGCTTCCAAGAGCTCTTTTATGGTCCCTATTTTTGCCAGGTCCAAGACTCAGAGTTTTACGCATACGCTGAAGCCATCCCCGGCCCCATCACAGAACGTTTTCAGGCGCTTGCTCGCGAACTCGAGATGGTCATGGTGCTGCCCATGTACGAAGACGCGGGTCCCGGTTTCCTCTACAACACTGCAGCGGTCGTTGACGCAGACGGTAGCTACCTAGGCAAATACCGCAAACAGCACATTCCACATGTCAAGGGTTTTTGGGAGAAGTTCTACTTCCGCCCAGGAAATGGGGGGTACCCTGTTTTTGACACCGCAGTGGGAAAAATTGGTGTCTATATTTGTTATGACCGCCATTTTCCTGAGGGTTGGCGGGCGCTGGGCCTTAATGGTGCTCTCATCGTTTTTAACCCTTCAGCCACGTCCCGTGGATTGTCCGAATACCTGTGGAGCATTGAACAACCGGCCGCAGCCGTTGCCAATGAATACTACGTAGGCGCAATCAACCGAGTAGGAATCGAAGATCTGGGAGATGACGACTTTTACGGTCAGTCATACTTTGTCGATCCAGAGGGCAGTTACGTCGGAGAAAAAGGCGACCCCTACGTCTCGGAACTCATTATTCGCGACCTTGATTTGGAATTGGTAAACACGGTTCGTACCCGGTGGCAGTTCTATCGTGATCGCCGCCCCGATGCCTACCAGGATCTCGTCCGCCCTTAACCATCAATTCTGATTGAAGGAGTTGTCATGACAATTTTGATTAAGAACGGCCAAGTTGTCTCCCCTCAGGGTGCCATTGCTGCAGATGTTTTAGTCGATGGGGAAAAAATCGTTGCGGTTTTCTCTCCTGGAGATACATCTTTGGGAAACGAACTAGCCTCCAGCGCCGACACCGTCATTGATGCTGCCCGGAAATACGTAATCCCCGGTGGCGTTGACGCACATACCCACATGGAATTGCCTTTCGGTGGAACTTACGCCTCCGACACTTTCGACACGGGGACACTTGCTGCCGCATGGGGTGGCACCACGACAATCATCGACTTTGCCGTTCAAAAAACCGGGGAAAGAGTCCAAGACTGCCTCGCCGCATGGCATGAAAAAGCCAATGGAAACACGCATATCGACTACGCATTCCACCAGATCCTGGGTGGGGTGGATGACGACTCGCTCAAGGCAATGGATGAGCTGGTAAATGAGGGTATAACGAGTTTTAAACTATTTATGGCCTATCCAGGCGTCTATTACAGTAATGACGGCCAAATTTTGCGGGCAATGCAAGCCGCTTCCAACAACGGCAGCATGATCATGATGCACGCAGAAAACGGCATAGCAATTGACGTATTGGTCGCCCAAGCACTGGCCGAAGGCAAGACCGACCCCAAATACCACTCCCTCACCCGTCCGTGGGAAACCGAGGCTGAAGCAACAAATCGGGCGATCATGCTTTCCCGAATCACAGGGGCACCCCTCTACATCGTTCACATGTCGGCTAAACAGGCTGTGCAGGTTTTGCAGTCAGCCAAAAATGAAGGTCTCAATGTTTTCGGTGAAACCTGCCCGCAATACCTGTACCTCTCACTGGAAGAACAACTTTCACAGCCAGGATTCGAAGGGGCGAAGTGGGTGTGCTCCACTCCTCTTCGTTCAAAGGAAGAGGGTCACCAAGAGGAGCTCTGGAAGTACCTTCGAACAAATGATCTCTCAATTGTGAGTACCGACCATTGCCCATTCTGTTTCAAAGAACAAAAGGAATTGGGGCTTGGCAACTTCGCCGCCATCCCCAACGGAATCGGCTCAGTTGAGCACCGTCTAGATCTGCTCTATCAGGGCGTCGTCAACGGTCACATTTCACTTGCCCGTTGGGTGGAAATCTGCTCGACGACTCCAGCTCGCATGTTTGGGCTGTACCCACAAAAAGGCGTCATTGCCCCCGGCTCAGACGCCGATATTGTGATCTACGACCCCGCAGGTAGAACTGAGATCGGATTTCACAAGACACACCATATGAATATGGACCACTCTGCTTGGGAGGGGTTCAATATTGATGGGCACGTGGACACCGTCATTTCACGTGGCAAGGTAGTTGTGGACAACAACACGTATCTTGGGCATAAAGGACACGGTAAGTTCCTGAAGCGAGGGCTTAGCCAGTATCTGATTTAGCCCACTTAAACCGCTTCATAAATGCCCCATAAGAATCAAGGAGAAACACATGCGTACCATTCCCCATTGGATTAACGGCCAGGAAGTTGTTCCGGCCGCAGGTAATTTCGGACCAGTATTTGATCCATCAACCGGGGAACAGCAGGCACAGGTCGGTCTGGCCAGCACGGCTGAGATGGACGCTGCGATCGCAATCGCCAAGGCAACCTTTCCCGCTTGGCGCTCCGCGTCCCTCTCCCGTAAGTCGGAAATTTTGTTTCGCTTCCGCGAGTTAGTGGTTGCTAATCGTGATGAAATCGCGCGTCTTATCTCGATCGAGCATGGCAAAGTCCCCAGCGATGCTGCAGGTGAACTAGCACGCGGGATTGAAAACATTGAATTTTCCTGCGGGATCCCCACACACATGAAGGGTGGTTTCAGCGAGCAAGTTTCCGGTGGTATTGATGTCTACTCCATCAAACAGCCTCTCGGTGTTGTTGCCGGGATAACCCCATTCAATTTCCCCGCGATGGTTCCACTCTGGATGTTCACGAATGGAATTGCCACGGGAAACACATTCATCCTCAAGCCAAGCGAAAAGGATCCCTCGGTCACAGTTTTTATGGCGAAGTTACTCAAAGAAGCAGGGTTACCCGACGGAGTATTCAACGTTGTTCACGGAGACAAAGTTGCGGTAGATGCAATTCTTAATCACCCTGATATCGCT
>CAMAVT010000144.1 GCA_945861775.1 Bifidobacterium breve | reverse complement strand
AGACAAAAGATCAATGTCGGTGATCCGAGCAGATCTCACCGGTCCAATGCGGGCGGGAATAGTTGAACTAAAAATGGCGGCCAGACGAGTCATGCCGTACTCGACTTCTTCGATGTAGACCACATCGGCTGCCTCGACTCCCACTTGTGGCTGGGCATTGCGCGTGTTGTCAATTTTGACGGCAAGGACCGGGGGCAAGCCGGTGGATGTGGATAGGCCCGACGGTTCGACATAAGGCAACCCGGTCAGCGGATGTAAAAGTTGAGGAGGAGTCGGGCTGGGTGAGGGGCTGGGTTGTGCCGTTGCCGTAGGTGAATCAGCGAGGGGCGCGCTGGGGGCAGCACCGTCGCTCGATGGAGATGATGTGGAAAGTGCACAACCGCTGACGAGAGCCAGGAGCGCGACTCCGATCAGAAGACTTTTCGGTTTTGGCACGTCCTCACCCTAAGGGGGAGAGTGCCTCCTTTCTTTCATTTAGGCCGCCTGACATCACCTGCAGCATTTAATGAGTTGAAATGGAGGATTTTTATGAAAAATGGGGGCCAAGGGTTGACTATGGAGGGAAATGGAGTATTGTGGCGCCACCGGGAGTTACTCGGGTGATTCATGAGGCGAAAGTGAGAGGTGGGGCGCGTGTTTCTTGGTACCCAATCTCCGCGTCTTGATGAAAAGGGCCGTTTGGTGCTTCCGGCCAAGTATCGGGAGGGTCTGGCAGCCGGGCTGGTTTTCACCCGCGGCCAAGAGCGCTCGATCGTGGTGTGGCCGAGCGCGGAGTTCGCCATCTACGCGGAGCGACTGAGTGAGGCATCGCGATCTGATTCCAATGTCCGCGCCTATCTCCGGGTTCTGTTCTCAGGGGCGGTCGACGAAATTCCAGATCGTCAAGGTCGAGTGATGGTCCCCGCAGAGCTTCGTTCATATGCCGATCTGGATCGCGATGTAGTTGTCGTTGGTAACGGCAGCACCCTTGAGATTTGGAATGCACCTGCGTGGGAGGAATACCTCTCGGGTCAAGAGGCAGGCTTCTCCGCTCTGAGTGAGGAGGTCATCCCGGGAATCTTCTAATGCGGATTGGCCAATGAGGTCTCCACCCGCTCTTTGATCCTGACATCACTTCCCCGATGTCAGGGCCCGCTACAGGCAACATGGTTTTGGCGAGAGTTGGTGATAGCGGGCGGAGACCTGATTGACCAAACACATCACTTCAGAAAAAAAGATCGAACCCGACCGCGAATCGTGTTCCACGAGGGAAAGAAGGAGTAATGAGCACAATTAATGAGTATCTCCACAATCAGGCTGACCTGATTCCGAGTGGAGTTCGCACCGGAGCATCTATCGTTGCGGCCGGAATTTCCACCGGCAGCCTGATCTATTTTTTGTCAATCCTCGTAGGGTCCTGGGGTTAAACCACATGTCAACAGAGCCCCGTCATACACCGGTCCTTGCGGACCGGGTTTTGGCGTTGTTGGCTCCAGCTCTTGATCAACCAAATGCGGTCCTCATCGACGCAACTTTGGGACACGGTGGGCACAGTGAGATGGCCCTTAACACTTTTCCAAAACTCACGGTTATTGGTCTTGACCGAGATCTAAGCGCCCTTGAGTTATCTACTCAAAGGCTGGCACCATTTGGATCGCGCGTGGTTCTTGTTCATGCGGTGTACGACCAAATTCCCGAGGTGCTCGCCGATAACAATTTTTCGGGTGCGCAGGGAATTTTATTTGACCTCGGAGTTTCCAGCATGCAACTCGATGAACCTGAGCGCGGATTCTCGTACTCAATGGACACTTTTCTGGATATGCGGATGGATCAATCCTGCGGAATCACTGCAGCCGAGGTATTAAACACTTATGAGCCCGGCCAGCTAGTACGAATTTTGCGTAGTTTCGGTGATGAAAAATTTGCAACTCGAATCGTGGAACGTGTGGTCCGTGAACGCACGCTTGAGCCATTTGATTACTCAGCACGCCTAGTTGAGTTGATCCGAGATGCGATTCCGGCCGCTGCGCGTCGTACTGGTGGCAATCCTGCCAAACGAACCTTCCAGGCTCTACGAATTGAAGTTAATTCCGAACTTACCGTTCTTGAGAGTGCGATCCCGCGTGCTATTGATTCACTCACGGTGGGTGGCCGCATCGTGGCAATGTCGTACCAGTCGCTTGAAGACAAAATTGTTAAGCGAGTGTTCACTCAGCGCAGCGTGGCAAATGTTCCACACGACCTACCAGTAATCCCTGATGCGGCTCAGCCTGAGTTACGGCTATTGACACGCAGCTCCGAAAAGGCAACTGAACAGGAGATTGCGCAGAATCCGCGCTCAGCGTCAGTTCGCCTGCGCGCTGCAGAGCGAGTTCGTATTCAGGACCTCTCCGAAAATAGAGACGGAGTTGCCGCATGAGCGCTGCCCCGCAACTAGATCATTCCCTCACTCATTCAACTGATTCCGCTACCGAGTACGCGACACGTGGAGTACGCAGACGCACCCGTGAGAACCTGCGTTTGGTCGCACCGATACGAGTCCGTAAGGCAAGTCGAGGCATGTTCGTAATTGTGCTTGCCAGTACTTTAGGTGTCGGTCTTTTCGGCATGCTCTTGATCAATACGACGCTAGCCCAAGGGGCATTCACTCTGAGTGAAATGAGATCCACACAGGCTGAACTCAGTCGGACTGAAGCGACATTGATCGAGAGCGTTGCGGCGCTCGCAGCGCCCACAGCTTTAGAGGAAAAAGCGCGTAACCTGGGAATGGTTCCAAGCTCGACCCCTGCGTTTATTCAGATTCCCAGTGGCAAGGTGTTGGGTAAACCGAGACCTGCGCCCGGTGTTCGCGTTGCGACACCTGCAGATGCAACGGTAGGCGAGGTTGTCGAGGCGCCTTCGAGCTCAGGTTTACCACCTGCGTTAGGGCAAACCTACGATCCAGCCGCAGCGGATGCAGCGAATGCTCGGAGGGTAACGGGTGAGTGGTCAGAGCCAACACTGATTAACTCTCGGGTGATATCCGACGATCTTTCAACTGATCCAAATGCGGTGGAGTAGATAGCAAATGAAGTTGATAGTGGATCAGCCATGAGCGCAAACAGGGGTGGACGCAACTTCAGTGATTACGGCACAGCCAGAATCAACATAGGTAACACCCGTAAGCGGGGAACTACTCTTATTGTGGCGTCTACCCTTGTTCTAATGATTTTTGCAGGCCGACTTATTGACCTACAGGCAGTTCAAGGCAACAAGCTTGCATCTGCTGCACTGGACCAACGACTTACAACTGTTGAATTGCCAGCTGAGCGGGGTTCAATTTTGGATTCATCGGGTGCCCCCTTGGCCATTACCGTCGAAGCTAAGAATGTTACGGCCGATCAAACAATGGTCACAGATCCGGTTGCGGTAGCGCAAGCTCTTTCGCCGATCTTGGGTGCAGACACAGACATTCTTGCAGAGCGCTTGACGGGTGAACGTCGCTTCATGTACCTAGCTAAAGAAGTCACTCCGCAAACTTGGGAACAAATCTCAGCTTTGCGACTACCAGGCGTTTTCAGTGAAAATACGTCGCGGCGAATTTACCCGTCAGGTGATCTAGCGGCCAACGTCATTGGGTTTGTGGGTGGCCAAGGGTCTGGGCTCGGCGGGTATGAGTACGCATTTAACGACCAACTCGGCGGGAAGTCGGGAAAATCAACTTATGAGAAAGGGCCGGGGGGTAGGGCAATACCTACGGGATCATCTGTGCGAGTAGACGCCCAACCTGGTGTCGACCTTGAGTTGACTATTGATCGTGACATTCAATATTTCGCCCAAAAAGAAATCGCTCTGGCGGTTCAAAATTCGGGAGCGATTGACGGAACCGTTGTTGTTATGGATCCGCAGAATGGACAAATATTAGCTTTGGCAACCGCACCCACTTTCGACCCCAATTTTCCCACTCAAAGTACTCAAAAAAACCGTAGCAACAGGCCTTTGACTTCGGCATTTGAACCAGGTTCAACCAGCAAGGTTATGACTCTGGCTGCAGTGATTAATGAAGGCGCAGCAACTCCTTACACGCCAATTAAAGTACCTAGTTTCTTGCCGCGAGGCGACAAAGAATTTCGCGATGCGACCCCGCACGGAACAATAAATTTGACACTCAGTGGGGTGATGGCCAAATCCAGCAACATCGGGACGATCTTGGCTGCCGAACGTATTGGTGGGAAAAAACTCTCCAAATACTTAAAGAAATTTGGGATCGGCCAACCAACCGGGCTGGGGTTTCCAGGGGAAACCAGTGGATTTGTTCCCGAGTATGAGGACTGGTCGCAAACGTCACTTCCCACAATTGCCTTCGGCCAGGGTCTCAGTGTCAACACAGTGCAGGTAGCGAGCGTCTTCTCGACTATTGCAAATGATGGTTTGCGTGTTGAACCTTCGTTAGTTAAAAGAATTGTTCATGCAGACGGAAGTGTCGAAGAGCCAGAGGCACCAGCCACAACGCGTGTCGTCTCACGCGAGACAGCCATTCAAGTCAGAGCAATGCTTGAGAGCGTTGTTGGCGAAGGTGGAACTGCCACCAATGCCAAAATTCCCGGCTACCGGGTGGGAGGCAAGACGGGTACTGCCCAAGTTATCGACGAGCGAACGGGTGGTTACAACAATCAGGTAGTCGCTTCATTTGCTGGAATGGTCCCGGCGGACAATCCACGGCTCGTTGTAGCTGTATTCATATCTCAGCCGCAAAACGGCCGCTACGGCGGTGAAATTGCTGCTCCGGTTTTCAAAAAGGTTGCGAGTTACGCACTCGGGGCTTTAGAGATCCCGCCAACAGGTTCAAAAGCACCTAAACTTGCCTTGACTTTTGGAGGCTAACGTGACTTCGACATCGGTTGTCGAAATTGCTTCACTTATTGGTGCACGACTCTCTGGGGATTCCAGTGTTGTAGTCACCGGTGTTTCATTGGATTCCACGGCAATCCAAGAGGGTGAGCTATTCGCCGCGTTGCCCGGGCGATCTGTGCACGGGGCGCGCTTTGTCGAGCAGGCAATTCAACGCGGAGCATCGGCGATTTTGACCGATCCTTCAGGAATTCAACTTATGGAAGAATTTGAAATCTCACCCAGCACTCCCGTGCTTGAGGTGATTGATCCAAGGGCTTGTCTTGGTGAGGTCTGTGCATTGGTTTACGGGGATCCAGCGTCCGAGTTGATCATGATTGGAGTTACGGGCACCAATGGAAAAAGCACGACGACCAGCATGATTTATCAGGCTGCGCGCGCTGTAGGTATTAGTGCCGGGTTGATTGGAACTCTTGCTACTTTGATTAATGATGAAAAAATCGTGAGCGCTCGAACAACCCCTGAGGCGCCTGATCTTTTTCGTACACTCGCCCGGATGAAAGCTGCAGGCGTAAAAATTGTTGCAATGGAAGTTTCCAGCATTGCCTTGTCTGAACATCGAGTTAATGGATTGAAATTTGATTGCGTTGCATTTACGAATCTCTCACACGACCATCTTGATTACCACGTTTCAATGCCCGAGTATTTCGCCGCAAAAGCACAACTTTTCACACCAAAATTTGCCCGATTCGCGCTCATCTGTACCGATGGCCCGTGGGGAATTGAGCTTATTGAGCTCTGCGAAAAAGTTGTCATTCCCTATGAATCAGTGGGTTCATTGGATTCGGTGGTCGCGCCAAACTGGAAGCTCAGTCCTTCGTCTGATGCTTCTTCGAGGTCTTCTTGGATAATTAGTGGCCCACGTGATGAAATTAGATTGGATGCGCTTGCTCTGCCCGGAAAGATTAATGCCCTCAATGCGGCATTAGCACTGTCGATCCTGGATCACGTTGGTATTCGTGGCCGTGAGGTTGTGGAAGCAATCTGCAGCGCAACTGTTCCAGGGAGGGGCGAGCTGGTCGGCACGCGTGGCGATGTCTCATTCTTTGTCGACTACGCCCATTCACCTGAGTCTGTTGCGGAATTTTTGACCGGGCTAAAAAGCGAATTCAGCGGGCGAGTCATTACTGTCCTCGGTGCTGGTGGAGATCGCGACGCCAGTAAGCGTGCGACCATGGGAAGCGTGGGTGCAAGTTTGTCTGACATCTT
>CAMAVT010000143.1 GCA_945861775.1 Bifidobacterium breve | reverse complement strand
AATCGCATCCAGTGAGTTCTTGTAAAAATTGACTCCGGTGCTCGAAATATTAAAAATCGACAGCATGATCAGCTACCGCCCAAGACATATCGGATTGAATTAAATCTTCCCTCGGCCGCGCGCAGTGCGAGTTCTAGCCGCAGGTTAGTTTCCGTGCCCAGCAGTGTTTGTTCTTCGAGGCTGACATTGTTGCCATCTTGTTTGCGTGGAGCTTCGGAAGCAACCGTGCTCATAAAGTCCCCGGGAGTGGCTGTGCCAATGCCGGGCATGTCCAGGGCAGCACTCAACGCGCCCTCAAATTCGACATTGGTTGCCGTGTAATTGGGCGTGGACATGTTGGATACGTTATTGGCAATGGCTTCTTGACGCATCATTAATCCGTCAAGAGCGATCCGTACCGACGGATTTACCAGACCAAGGTCCATGCGAAACCCCGTTCACCCCTGAGGGCAATTGGGCCAAATCCATGGCGAGTGCTACGAGCTTCCTGCTCAAAGGAGTTATCGGCCAGCCAATGAGGCATCTGAGAGTTTTTCCACAGAAGAATTAACCGTTAAATGGGCCGGCCAATCGCCTGATCCCAACCAGTTTTTCAACACTCACTTCGCTAATTCGAGTATCTGCGCTTGGATTGGCTGCTTCGACCATGCGACCGTCACCCAGGTAGAGGCCAACGTGATTAACCTTGAGCGCAGAAGGATCACGACTGTGCCCCGAAGGCTCGTGGAAGAAGACAAGATCGCCGGCTCGTGCTTCTGTGAGTGAGGCCACCGGCTCACCGGTTTTGATCTGCTCCCACGACACGGGTGGAATTGAGAGCCCGTGCTGCTGGGCAATCCATTCGGTGAAAGCTGCGCAATCCCAACCTGTTTTCGGGTTATTTCCACCAGCAACGTAGGGCACCCCGACAAAGTTCACGGCATATTCAGACATTCGAGCACCAAGATCCGGGTCAGATGACAACATTCCGGTGCCAGGGGGCTGGGACAAAGCGCTCATTTGGTTCTGCGAGCTCGATAGGCCTGGAGCTGGATCCGTCATTGAGGCGAGGGTGGACTGAAAATCCCCACCCAGCGGGCTGGGAAATTGGGAATTGGCATCGATAACGTTCGACCCGGCCAGGGGCACCGCAAATCCCGTTTGGAGCGGGGGAAGCTCAAGTCGGCTTCGGATCTCTCCGATCCGTGACATGACGTCGTTGATACTCACGTTTACTCCCGTTTAGGCGCGGATTTAGGCGCGGATTTAGGCGCGGAAAATCGCGCATCAATGGGAAAGGATCGGTTCCAAAGACCAAATACTGAGGAATTAAGCGCACCAATATCGAGTATCTAGCGCTTAATACCTAGCGCTTCGGGGCTATCGCTTCAACTCCGTCGACTTTAGAGAAGTAGGCAGCATTGGCCAAGACGGCCGGAACGCCATCGCGTAGTTTGAGGGCGAAGGATTTACTCGGAACGGCTTCCTTGTTCATCAACCTCTCGTAAATCTCCTCTAGACGCACAGCCTCCCGCCACAGACAGAAGGTTTGAAACCACGGGAGCTCGGTCGTGTCCAAGTGTGTCGCGATGCGAAACACGTTAATGAGTTCATTTCGAGAGAGAAATCCGTCTTCGTCACGAGTAACGGGTGCGGTATCCAGCGGAGTTTCGGGGAGGTCGCGGGCAGAGTAGGTAGCCGTGAAGTAGCCCAGATCCATGAGGGGATCGCAGGCGGTGGCTCGTTCCCAACCGAAAACGCCCGAAATGGTAGGTGGGGACTTAGGCAGGAATAACAGATTTTGCATGCTGTAGCGGCCGTGGCTCAGGACCGAGGGCCGGGTTTCGGGGAAGTTTTCTAAAAGATGCTCCCCCAGAATCTCGAATCCGGGCAGGCGGCGCATCTTGAGTTTGCGGGCTAGGCGCTTGGACTCCAAGACGAGTTTGCGTAAATCGCTGCCTCCGTGATCAAGGCCGGCAACCTGCGCAGGGCTGATTTCGACCTGAATGCGAGCTAGGTCATCAATGGCCCGACGGGACATCCCGACCTTGTCTTCAACGTTGTCTAGGTCCTCGGGAATGGATTTGACCACCTGGGCGCCGGGCAGAAATGCGCTGAGGTAGAAGGGTGCGCCAATGATGCTGGCGTCATTACACACGTGCAAAATTTCAGGTGCGTGTAAGTGGTTATCCCGAAGGACCCCCAAAAGCGCAATCTCATCTTCCAAACTCATGACGTCGCTGGGCGCAGGCCCATCGAGGCGTCGCTTGAGGACAAATTGAACGTTTTCATCGCGTGCCAGGTGAAAGCTGCCGGAAGACCCTTGCATCCCGAGCCGGCCCCACATCAGTTCGCCCGTGCCGAATCCCATTTCATCCAAATAAGCCTGCAGGGATTCCAAAATGATCAGGGGAGGAGCCTTTTTCCGCTCCGCCATCAGTTCTGCCTTCTCAACAGAGGCGACGACGGTCACGCCGTCCGGCACAGGCGATAGAGTAAGAATGGCTTCCACTTCCCTTCCTTTTAAACTGACTTCACGTCCGAGGGATAAACGTCCTCTAAGTAGTATCGACCGCTATCGAGTAAAATTTTGCTTTTCCTCAAAATTTATCATCGCTGGTCACTTCCAGCGCTCAGTAGTGGCGGGAGCAGGTATGGCGCAGAAATCTGGTAGAGGCGCCGGGATGGACCCGGTGACAAGGGTGTTCGTGCTTTTGGCGTTCATCGGCAGCCTTGTTTACATTGCCTGCATGCTCAGCGATCCTGTCAATAACCTAGTAAATGATACGATTGGGATCAATATTCAGGGTGAATAGGCTCATCCCCCGAATTGATATGCCGATATTGAATAAGACGCGAAAGGTGTAAGGTGCAGACATGGAAGTTTGGATTTTCGTACTAGTGTTCTTAGTGGCAGCCCTTGGGCTCCTTGCCATGATGGGCTACGTTAAAAACGAGACCGAACGCCTGGAACTGAAGCATTTTATGGAGACCGCAGAGTTCAAGCGCGAAATGGTGGAAGTGCAAGTTCAGCACGCTGCCAAGCTCGAACAGGATCGCGAAACTATCGAAAACCTCAATCTTCGGATTAGTGAATTAAACATTCAACTCGACGAAGAAGCCACTAACAGTCGCAAGTTGCAATCAAGCTTGGACAAACTTCGTTCAGATCTGGCTGAGAGCCAGACCACAAATCTTATGGCTTCCTAACTCTCCAACTTATCCGCTCCATCGTTTCGCACATCGGTGTTGCACGTCCAAATAAATTCGAGAACTTCTTCCATGATTTCGCGGGCTTGTAACTCCGCT
This sequence comes from Bifidobacterium breve, assembly GCA_945861775.1. Taxonomy (GTDB): domain Bacteria; phylum Actinomycetota; class Actinomycetes; order S36-B12; family S36-B12; genus UBA4592. Next base: position 2,803 of record CAMAVT010000143.1, on the reverse strand, counting down.
TCCCCGGGTCGAACATCCATTGATTTACTCAGAACAAATCCCAGAACGGTGTGCTCAGCGAGTAGCACGACCTGTTCATTATCTCGGGCAATAATCTCGATCAAGAAATGTCCTCGTCGTCGTGGACGCAGTCGTTTGAGCAGGTACAGCTTTTCAACCCCCTGGATTTTCACGCGCAGCTGATGGCTGCCAAATAGAGAATCGTGATCCATCACAGACCTGTCGATTCCTAAAGTTCCGCGCGGGTGTGTTTGCACCATGCGGTAAACCGCAAGGATCAGCCAGTTCACATAGATCAGCGGGTTGAAAGGAAGTTCCTTGGTTTTGATCGGGTCGACCGTGGAAAGCAATGACGTAGCCCGATCAACCGTGTAGTCGTAAACGAACGTTGCTGCCCCGACACCGCCGTTCTCCCTCACTGCCGGGTAAACAACCGTGGATCGAGTTCCGTCGGTCAGCCAGTGCCGATCGCGAGAATCCAGGGTAATCATTAAAGGCAGACGATTGCCGGGATCAATTCCTATGTAGTGGACTACCGGATTTCCACTGACCTCTCCGCTGATCACTGCGCTCACAAGCCCCATTCTTTCATGTGTCTCTACAACCACCAACCGATGGTTGATCTCTGGTTTCAGATTTTGGTCTAAGATATTGGCATGGATCAAAGTTCAGATAAAGCCTCACCGGGTGAGGTAGTCCTTGAGGAGCGCCGCGCCTCGGTCCGTGCGATCGTGGTGAGTCTGGTCATCTGGTTCGCGATTATTTTTGTCGTGGGTGTGATTATCTTGGTTCAGATCAACGCTTCCATTGCGCTCTTGTTAGCTCTGCTGCTGTCGTTATTCCCGTTACTCAGTTTTATCAATTGGGTTATGTTTCGCATGATTATCGATTCAGAAAAGATCCAAGTGGTTCGGACTTTCATCTTCCGAAACAAAGAGTCACTTGAGTTCAATAAAATTGAAGGTGTTGATATTCAACAAGGACCGTTCGGCCGAGCTTTTGATTACGGGAGATTAACCATTTCTGGTGTCGGAATTAAGCAGCTGCGGACTGAACCCATTGATCATCCGGATCAGGTAGCACAATCGATCCGCGCACTCATCGCACAACGCTAATTCGGCAAAGTTAATTCAGTAACGAACTTGATCACTCGGAGTCTTTAGTTTTTGGAGCAACCGGAAGGCCCTTGATTGCCGAGGCAAACTCGGACATGGCTTCCAGAGTAGGCGCAACGGCTTCCCTGTTTGCAGCCTCAATGGCTTCGAATACTTCGCGTCGGTGCACCTTTATGTGTCTGGGTGCATCAATTCCTACCCGGATCAGATCACCGCGAATCTCAAGGATCGTGACGATTACATCGTCACCGATAACGATGCTTTCGCCAACCTTACGACTAAGTACGAGCACCTGTTGACTACGCAGCCATTAGTGGGGTGCGCACAGACAAATCGCTATTTTCCACGATTATCTGTTCGGCGATTTGGGCATTTGGATCAAGAAGCAGGGGGGCCATGAGGTTAACTGTAGAGTCTTTGAAAGTTTCACCCAACGTCACCACAAGAAGCAGCAGCACTTCTGCGCCGCCTGCGAGGTTGAACCGCTTCGCCACTTCGTCGTCGACTATGGGCGCGTAATTAGGGAAGAACGACGCTGCGGGAACCACAACAAAGTTGATGGCGGCATCTTCGATGGATTGAAGGCGGTAGACCAACCCTTCGTCGTTCATTTTGATCAGCGTGAACTTGGTGAACTCGGGAAACCCAAGAAGCCCGCCCCGAACTTCGACGACGGGGACGTCGCTCTGCACATCGATTTGTGCACTGACTGACATGGGTTCTCCTTCTTGAGCTTGCGGATTCATATTACCTTAAGAAATCCATCAGCGACGGTTGCATAATTTGGGCAGTGGAATACAGGGCTGCTTCGTAGCTTGTCTGTTGCATGGTCAACTCCATGACCGTCTTTGTAAGGTCGGTGTCTTCAACAGCGGCCAAAGCGCCCGTAACACTCAAAATCCGGTCCGCAGTAACGTCGCGAAGCTCATTGAGTTGATTGATTCGGGAGACCACGGTTGATTGGGCGCCGCGGGCGGTAGTGATCACGGAGTCAAGTGACGTCAAGTCTACTGAAAGGCTAGCCGGCGTGCTTCGCAGATTGCTTGCGATCGATGTGAGCACGGCAAAGGCATTGGTTACATCGGCGCCAAAAACTTCGGGGCCATTCAATTCAATTCTCACGGTGGAACCAAAGTCATCAACCCTGGTGGTGACCGTATTTGTGTCTCCCACATAAGCACCAAGCGCGGTGTAAGCGGTGTCTGCAGATGTTGCACCGGTGAAAAGGGCGCGTCCAGCAAAATCGCTGTTTGCTGCGACTAACAAACTCGATGCAATGACGTCAATCTGAGCAGCCAACGCAGACCGGGAACTCGCTGTCGAGTTGGAGGCTTGCCCCTGAACCACGATCTCACGAGCCTTGAGAAGTTGATCGTTGATTGAGTCCACTTGGGTACGCGTGGCGTTAAGTCTGAGTAAACCGTTATCAATGTTTTGCGCGTACTGCGACATGCGAGTTTGTTCCGCCCGCAGGTTCATAACCGACTGGGTTCCGCTCGGATCCTCGCTAGCACGTTGAATCGCTTTGCCGGATGAGATCTGCTCCTGAAGTCGGGCCATTCGCTTGCTCATTGCGCCAACCGAGTCCATGTTCTGCAGACTCTGCGCACCTGTTGCTAGGCGGGTAATTGAGGTCATCGATATTTCCTATCGTCCGACTAGGCCGGTGCGGTTGATGAGTGTGTCGA
>CAMAVT010000142.1 GCA_945861775.1 Bifidobacterium breve | reverse complement strand
AGCCATCGGTTCTGCATTCCCAAAGCCCGACGAACCACATGCCGAGATTCGTGGGCGTGATTTGATCACGGGTTTACCTCGGACAGTCGTTGTGTCCGCAGAGGAAATCCGGCGGGCAATCGACGAACCTGTCAATGCAATCGTTAGTGCAGTGAAGTCAACCCTTGACCGTACACCCCCTGAGTTGTCCGGAGACATTATGGATCGGGGAATTGTTTTGACCGGCGGTGGAGCCCTGATGACTGGACTCGACGAGCGTTTGCGGCATGAAACCGGGATGCCCATTATCGTCGCAGATCGTCCGCTCGAATGTGTTGTGATTGGTTCAGGCAAGTGCGTTGAAGAGTTTGACGCGTTGCAGCAGGTGCTCGTGTCTGAACCGCGCAGGTAGCCGTGTTTTCGCGCCGAACGCGGATCATCCTTGCTGTACTGGTGGTTGCATCACTGAGCTTCGTGATTCTCGACCTTCGTGGCGGAGACGGCCCCTTTTCCAGTGCGCGCTCAGCGGTGAGTTCCATTATCGGCGGTATCCAACGTGGAGCCGCCACGATATTTTCTCCCGTAACGGGGGCCAGCGAATGGTGGAGTACCCAAGTAGGGCAGTCCGGGCAAATTCGAGATTTGACAGTTGAAAACGAGAGACTCAATTCTGCCTTGGTGAGTTCGGAAAACGATATTGCTCGCGCTAATCAACTTGATGCACTATTGCGAGTGGCCAGTGTCGGCAGGTATGAAGTGACCCCCGCGGAAGTAATTGCGATTGGCCCAAGTCAAGACTTTGCCTGGACCGTGACCATCGATGCAGGAAGCCTTGATGGCATAGAAGAAGACATGACCGTCATTAACGGTGATGGCTTGGTGGGCCGGGTGCTCAAGGTCTACAACAGCACCGCAACGGTGGTCTTGATTGTTGACCCCGTTTCATCGGTAGGTGGGCGAATTGCCGGCTCACAAGAAATCGGAATTGTCTCCGGCACCGGTCGGCAAAACTCGCTTGAATTTCAGCTTCTTGACCCATTGGGAGAAGTTAATCCAGGTGATGCCGTAGTGACATTTGGTTCAAAGAGTGGTCGTCCTTACGCACCGGGGTTACCCATCGGTGAAGTCGTTGACGTGACCGGATCTGCGGGTCAATTGGCTCGAATCGCAACTGTTAGGCCATATGCCAATATGTCTCAAGTCAGTGTGGTGGGGGTTGTTGTGAAACCGCCGCGGGAGGATCCACGAGATTCGGTGCTGCCAAACGCTCCAGTTGTAACTCCCACGCCAACTCCAGCAGCCACCTCGGCCCCGGGTTCATCGAATGAAAAAGAGACGGCAGCGACCCCGGCTCCCAGCGGTAATTAGCCCATGATTTTTCGTCAAGGGCTTTTTATCGGGACGTGTGTCTTTGTTGCCGTTCTCATTGAATTGACTTTGCTTAGTCGACTTGGGATCCCGGGAGCTACGCCAGACATTGTTGTTGTCACGGTGGTGGCAATTGCATTTGCCATGGGTCCGGTGCAAGGGGCAACAAGTGGATTTGCAGCGGGCGTAATTCTTGACCTTTCACCCTCCTCTGACACTTTGGTCGGGGTCAACGCAATTATTTATCTCATAATTGGATTTGTTGCAGGATTCTGGATTGACCCACGTGATCGAACCCTGCCGATCATGATCGGGATTACGGCCCTGAGTACTTCTGCTGCGGCATTGGGGACCGCGATCGTGGACTCGGCTCTGGGCGGGGACCGAGTCAACTGGGTTGAAGTTCCGTGGATCACCCTGAGTTCGGCGCTATACGGTGTGTTGTTGTCCGCCCTGGTTATTCCGCTAATTGCTCGACTATCTCGGTCATTCTTGGCCGAAAAATCCCTTTCATAGGGGAACGCCCACCGTGCTCGGGACGTCGTACATTTAATCGGGCAAAGTTGCCTAACCGGGTGAACTTGCAGGGCGCCTTAGGGCCCTCACGACCCGGCCGACGCATAATGGTGTGGTTGTTGAATAGGGAAGGGAGTGTGCGTGAGCGAAAGATCTAATATTCGACTGATCGTTCTGGGCATTCTGATTTTTTCTCTGTTTGCGACCTTGATTTCACGCCTGTTCTACTTACAGGTGATAGAAGGAGATGAATACCGGGCGGCTGCGGAAAATAACACGGTCCGCGAGGTCGTTGAACCGGCCGTTCGGGGGTTAATTGTGGACCAAGCCGGAAGACCGCTTGTTTCCAACCGAACGTCAATTATTGTCACAATCAATCGGCAGGAATTAAATCAAGAGAATGAAAAAAAAGGTGACGGGGTCATCAAACGCCTTGCTGAAATTTTGGGAACCACCCCGGAATCCATTTCTGAGCGGCTAATGCCATGTGGAACCGAAGGTGCACCAAAGCCTCCCATATGTTGGAATGGATCGACCTATCAGGCTGTCCCGGTTGCATCCGATGTCGATCCGCAGACAGCATTAACAATCATGGAGAATCGAGCGGAGTTTATTGGCGTCACGGCAAAGTTGACAGCGGTTCGCGAGTACAGCGGCCCGTTCGAGGTGAATGCAGCCCATATTTTGGGCTACCTGGGACCGGTGACAGAGGAGCAGATTTCCGAGCAGGGCCAAACAGATGCTTTTGATCGACTGCGACGTACCGACTCAATAGGACGATCGGGACTCGAGAGTTTTTATGACGCGCAATTGCGTGGCAAGCCAGGTGTGACGACACTTGAAGTTGACACTTCGGGTCAAGTCACCGGCACCGTGGACCAAAAAGCAGCAGTGGCAGGCAATTATTTGGTTTCCACTATCGACGCCAAATTGCAGTCCGTGGTAGAGAAGCAACTGGTTGCGGCAGTCCAACGGGCCCAAGGTCAGGGTAACCCGGGAGATTCGGGCGCGGCCGTTGTGGTTGATGTGCGTAATGGTCAAGTTCTCGCTATGGCCAGCTATCCCACCTACGACCCAGGGATCTGGGTTGGTGGAGTGAGCCAAAAGCAATACAAGTCACTCGTTAAAAGTGACTCACTTTCGTCCAACGCGACACAGGGGCTGTTTGCACCGGGCTCGACCTACAAAGTTGTCAGCACGGCAGCTGCAGGCAAAGAGGGTTACTCGTTGTATGCCGACTACCAATGCCCCAAGCAATTCAAACTGGGCACTCAAATATTTAGAAACTACGAATCCTCCGCTTATGGTCGAATTTCCCTCACCCGAGCGTTAGAGGTTTCCTGCAACACTGTTTTTTATGGTCTGGCGGATCGAATGTGGGAGGCCGCAGGCGGCAATGACGCCACCCGTGACTCAGCGGATCCGATCGCTGATACCGCAACCATGTTTGGGTTCGGTTCGCCAACCGGAATTGATCTTCCTGGTGAGTCAGCGGGACGGGTCGCTGGACGTGCTTTCAAAGTCCAAAACTGGGAAGCTAAAAGAGATACCTGGTGTGCGAATGCGATCACCGCCTACCCAGAGACGCGCAAGACTAATCCTAAATTAGCGGACTACTACACAGCACTCGATAAAGAAAACTGCGCCGACGGTTTTCGTTGGCGTGAAGGTGATGCCCTCAACGCAGCCATTGGGCAGGGAGACACCACTGTCACTCCGCTACAAATGGCAATGGCGTATGCCGCGATAGCTAATGGTGGAACCGTTTACGAACCGAAGCTGGTCAAGGCGATCATTGGTGCAGACGGAACGGTTATCGAACGGATGGCACCAACCGTCAAATCCCAGTTGGACCTACCAAAATCAACAATTAATTTTCTGCAAAACTCACTCCCCGGTGTGACAACGGATGGATCCGGTGAGACTCCATTCATTGGATTCCCGTTAAATCAGATTCCCGTTGCGTCAAAGACCGGATCGGCCCAGGTCACCGGAGATAAAGTCTCAACTTCTTGGTTCGCCTCCTACGCTCCAGCAAATAAGCCGCGTTACGCGATAGTCATGATGGTCACCCAGGGGGGAACCGGTTCACAGACCAGTGGGCCCAGCGTTCGCAAAATCTACGAAGCCCTCTTTGGGATCGAAGGAACTTCGATCAATCCAAATAAGAGTGTTCTCATTGGCGGGGCACCCTCCAAAGCGCTTCCCGTTATTCGACCCGATGGAACACCCGTCGCGCCAAAGGGGAAAATGTCGGGTGTGCTTACTGCAACGGGGTCAAATTAGTGGCTAAATTTTATGCGAGTACTCGGGCTAACGATGCGTTAGTTGGTGCGGGTTCGCGAGGAGGAAGCAGGGGTCAAGGGTATTGGCGCGACCTTGACTGGATTCTTTTAATTTCGGGTTTGGCGCTTACGATTTTGGGTTCATTGTTGGTGTGGTCGGCAAGTCGAGCTGATCTTGCGTCCGACACGGATCCGCAGTCTTATCTCAAGCGTCATCTGATAAACGTTGCGGTCGCAATTGCTCTGGGATATTTAGCTTCTCGATTAAATTATCGATGGCTTCGTGCATACACACCAATTATTTATGGGATCTCGTTCCTGCTGCTGCTGTTGCCATTTGTCCCCGGCATTGGCGTAACGGTCGCCGGTGCGCGCGCATGGATCGATCTCCCCGGTGGTTTGACACTGCAGCCGTCTGAATTCACGAAGATTGCTGTGATTTTAATGATGGCGGCGCTCCTTTCCGAGCGCACAGACATCGAGGATGAGCCTTCTGGTCGAGATTTTTTGATGGCATTGGGCGCAGCGGCCTTACCCGTCGCGGTGATCTTGATTCAAAATGACACGGGAACTGTCTTGATCATTGGAACCGTTGCCATTTCTATGATCGCGGTGGCCGGGGTTCGTTCTCGCTGGCTGGTCGCTTTGATCGGAGGAGCGGTTCTCTCGATCTTGTTTGCAATTCAGTTAGGGCTGCTCAAGGAATACCAGGTTGCGCGGTTGACCTCATTTATTTCTCCCGATCAGGATATGGGCGCATCCGCGTACAACGCGAATCAAGCCCGCATCGCCGTTGGTGGCGGTGGGTGGTTTGGAACAGGTCTTTTTGAAGGTCCACAAACCCAAGGTAAATTCGTGCCCGTTAATGAGAGTGACTTCATTTTTACCGTGAGCGGTGAGGAGCTTGGATTCCTTGGCTCGGTGTTGTTGATCCTTTTGCTGGCCGTCATCATGTGGCGAGCAGCGATGATTGCTTGGAAGGCCGATGACAAATATGGACGTCTCGTCGCAACCGGGATTCTTGCCTGGCTGGCTTTTCAGACATTTGAAAATATCGGGATGACTCTGGGGATCATGCCAATCACGGGAATCCCGTTGCCGCTCGTATCCTCGGGAGGAACATCTCTGATGGCCGTATGGATTGCAATCGGACTGCTTCAAACAGTGCGTTTACACGAAGTGCGGGCGGCAATTTAGCACTTTGCCCGAAATTGGGTAACCTTTCCTCTATGACTTCCTCAACTATTGAAGCCGGTGCGCGTTCGGTCCGTCAACGTGGACAGAGTGTCTTCCCGGAACTAGAGGCACTTTTGCCATTGATCGCCAAGCCGATCCAATACGTTGGCGGTGAACTCAACGCCGTAACCAAGCCATGGGATCAAGTTACGGTCCATTGGGCATTGATGTATCCCGACGCCTACGAAGTCGGCGCACCCAATCAGGGCGTACAGATTCTCTATGAAGTACTCAATGAGCAGCCCGATGTCTTGGCCGAGCGAACCTATTCGGTCTGGCCCGACCTCGAGGCTTTGATGCGTGAAAACAATGTTCCTGCATTTACCGTCGATGCACATCGCAGTGTTGCTGACTTTGATCTACTCGGCCTCTCGTTCAGTACCGAACTTGGATACACCAATATGTTGACCGCTTTAAGTTTGGCCAACATCCCACTGCACGCGATTGACCGTGACGACCACCCGATTGTGGTCGCGGGTGGACACTCTGCCTTCAACCCGGAACCCATCGCACAATTCATTGACGCTGCAGTTTTAGGCGATGGTGAAGAAGCCGTCCTGTTGATCTCAAATATTGTGAAAGCTTGGATAGAAGCTGGTCGCCCCGGTGGCCGCGAAGGTGTGCTGTTGGAACTCGCTAAAACTGGGTGTGTGTACATCCCGCGTTTTTACGACGTTGAATATTTGCCTGATGGTCGAATTAAGCGGGTAGTTCCTAATAGAGCCGATGT
>CAMAVT010000141.1 GCA_945861775.1 Bifidobacterium breve | reverse complement strand
TGGGTAACGTGCTAAGACTCCATCTACGTCTGTCATCAAAATCAATCGATCTGCACCCAAGGCGCCGGCTAGCGACCCCGCGGCCGTATCTGCATTCACATTGAGACTAACACCCAATTCATTTGAGGAAACGGGGGAAACTACTGGTACATATGCGTTTTCAAGTAATACCTCTATCAACTTTGGATTAATAGATTCAATTTTCCCAACTAGTCCCAAGTCAAATTCCTGATTAACTAATTGAATTGAAGTGAGCAATTTTGAGTCTTCGCCACTGACTCCCACTGCGGCAACTCCATTTAGATTTAGCGCAGTAACAAGGGTTCTCTGCACTTCGCCTGTCAACACAGTTGCTACCACCGATGCAATTTCCGGAGTCGTTACCCGGAGGCCGCTACGAAACTCACTTTCAATATTGAGCCGACTCAACATGTTTGATATTTGCGGTCCACCTCCGTGAACTATCACGACCTTCGATCCTTGTTCGCCCAACGCCGCAATGTCGTGCGCGAAAGACGTGAACAAATCTGGCGAAGTCATTGCGTTACCGCCAAACTTAATAACAATAATCGGTGCCTCAGAGATCATGTTGAATACTCCGAATTCTCAACGACGTAACCGATCGACAAGTCATTTGTTCGGATTAAGGCCCGATGCGTTCCGGCGTGTAAATCAATCAGGACGTTCACATGTCGCTGCGTGAGATCAACATTTGAGCGATCTTGGCCAACTCCGCCAGCCACGCAGATCTTCACTCCATTGATGCTGACATCTACTTGATCGGCTTCGAAAATTGCACTCGTTGTCCCGACCGCTGACAGGATCCGACCCCAGTTTGGATCCTCACCGAACATGGCGCATTTGAATAAATTACTGCGTGATACAGCTCGCCCCACCATCACTGCATCACTTTCGTCACGGGCCCCAACAACTTCGATGTGAATTTCTTTGGTTGCTCCTTCAGCATCTGCCATCAGAAGTTGGGCCAATTCCTCACACACCTTGGTGAGATCTGCCTGAAATTGTTCTGGGTCGGGGGCAACTCCACTTGCCGAATTTGCTAACAAAATAACAGTGTCGTTTGTCGACATGCAACCGTCAGAGTCCAACCGGTCAAATGTTTGGGAGGTCGCCGCATTCAGTGCCTGCTGTAGGAAATCGGGGTCAACGTCGGCGTCCGTTGTGATCACAGAGAGCATTGTCGCCATTCCTGGAGCGAGCATCCCTGCGCCTTTGGCCATGCCGCCAATTGCATATCCATGTTCATTCACCGATGACACTTTGTATTTCGTATCGGTTGTCATTATTGCTTCGGCAGCCATAATGCCGCCATTTGGCGACAACTGCGTGATTGCAGATTTCACTCCAGCTTCAAGTGCTTGCATATTGAGTCGTTCACCGATTAATCCGGTGGAGCACACGAATACTTCACCGGCGCCGATTTCACGGCCGCTCGCAAGGCTCAGTTCTGACGCTACGAATTCAGCGGTCACGTGCGTGTCAACGAAACCTTCGGGACCCGTGCAGGCATTAGCACCTCCTGAGTTCAGCACGATTACCCGACCATCCCCGCCAGAGAGAATTTGTCGGGACCAAATGACTGGAGCCGCAGCAAAACGATTAGTGGTAAAAACGGCGGCCGAATGGGCTTTCGGCCCAGTGTTCACAACGAGTGCTACGTCTTTGGCTCCGCTTGATTTGAGGCCGGCCACCACACCCGAGGCAGTGAACCCCTCTGGTTTCGTCACGCTCACGGCGATACTCCTGTCTGCAGCAAACCAGTTGTTTCCGCGAAGCCACACATGATATTTGCGTTTTGGATTGCCTGCCCTGCTGCGCCCTTCACCAAGTTATCCAGTGTGGCAATAACAATGAGCTGCCCCGCGTGTTCATCGACGCTCACACTGATTTGAACGTAATTACTTCCCAGTACACTCCCCGTATTCGGCATTTGACCCTTCTCAAGCACTGATACGAACGGAGAGTCTTTGAAGTACTCACGGTAAATTTCATGTGGATCTATTGCAGTGTCAGTGTTGGTGTCGGTGCGGATTGAACTCGTGCACGTTGCAATGATTCCACGCGGCATCGGAGCTAATAACGGCGTGAAACTGATTCGAGTATCGGCTTCTGGCCAAATGGAGTGGAGAACCTGCTCAATTTCCGGAGTGTGTTGGTGAACACCGCCAATTTTGTATGCACTGATGGACCCCATGACCGCTGAGGCAATCAGCGATGGTGTGGGAACTCGCCCAGCCCCGGTTGTTCCACTGGCAGCAACCACGTTGATCACCGGATTACCCATCAAGTGAGCGGCGACAGCAGGCGCAGTTGCCAGTGAAATTGCAGTGGCGTAGCACCCGGGATTTGCAATTGTGGTTGAAGCAGCAATGACTTCCCGCTGTTGCGCAAGTTCTGGAAGGCCGTATGTCCATATACCTGCGTGAGCGCCTCCGTAGTACCGCTCCCAAGCCTGCGGGTCACCCAGCCTGAAATCTGCGCCAAGATCGACGATCATCTGATGTGGGTTGATGTCGAGAAGGGCATGAGCGAGTGGCGCGGACTCCCCATGTGGCAGCGCGATAAAAACAATGTCAGCCTTGAGTTGATCAGCGCTCGTTGAACACATCTCAAGTGAGCCGACCAGAGATGGAGCAAGTGCCGGATGCAGGGAATCCACCCGCTCACCCACAGATGAATGTGCCGCGGCTGCAACAACCTCAAAGTGCGGATGGATTTCCATTAACCGCAGTAATTCCCCACCGGCATAGCCGGATGCACCAGCAATTGATACCCTCATGCGCTTAATATACACATATGCGCATATTTCTGCTTGAATGGGCTATCTAAGTGTGCCGCCCACCTGTTCAGTTACCGCTGTGATGATTTGGGTCCGAAGATTTTGGAGTTCCTGTGGTGACAAAGTTTGGCCCTCTCCACGAAAACGAAGGGCAAATGCGAGTGACTTGTGATTCGGTGGAATTTGATCACCTTCATAGACGTCAAAGAGCCTGATCGACTCCAATAGTTCCCCACCGGCTGCTCGGATACACGCTTGGACCTCGGCAACCGAACACCCGCTGCTCACCACGAATGCCAAATCTTCTTTGGCTACGGGAGAGTTAGAGAAAACGGGAGCTGTTGGACTGGCAACCGCCGAAGTTAACAATTCACTGAAATCAACTTCTGCCGCACAACTGCGCTTGGGAAGATTCCAATGCTCAACAACGGCAGGGTGCAATTCTCCAGCAAAACCAACAACCTTCAACGTATCTGGCAGCACGATTTCAGCACACCGACCCGGGTGAAAACTTGGGTCACTTCCTGTACGCACTTCGACGTTGACTCCGAGTTCATTGGCAACGGCTAAAACCGCATCAATTGAATCCCGCCAAGTCGCAATTCGAGGACTCCCCCAAACCCCGGCGGACTCCAATGCACCGGTCATAACCACGCCCAGGTGCTCGGGCTGGGCTGGTAGAACGGACTGCATTTGTTCCCAAATGAGCTCAGAAGGCCGGGTATCAACACCTGGGTCAAGGCCGCCTTTCACTACTCCACCAAGAAATACGGAGCCAATCTCGAATAGTGCTAAATCATTTTCTCCTCGACCCACATTTCGCGCAGCGATTGACAGCATTCCGGGCAAAAGCGTTGAACGCATTTGGGGTGAAAGCTCAGACAACGGATTCACCAAAGTGGGCGATTCACGGCGCGAGTCACCTGCTGGGAATCGCATTGCATCTAAATCGGTGGTCCCGATAAAGGGATACGCCCGGATCTCATGCAAACCGCGACCGGCCAAAAGGTTCCCAATTCGACGACGCAGGCGTTGTTCCTGGGTTAAGCCACGACCAGCGGGAGCAGTGGGCAAAGTTGAAGGAAGTTTCTCGTACCCGACAAGTCGGACCACTTCTTCGACGAGGTCGGCCGGCTGAGTTAGATCTGGGCGCCAGCTCGGCGGGGTAACAGCAATGATTTGCGAATCAGTTTGGACAAAAGTTGCACCAATAGCTTTAAGTTTGTCGATTACCGTTTCGTGATCGATGACCATGCCTGCTGTGCGAGTGGAGAGTTCAAGGTCAAATTCGATCACGTTGTTTGACATCGGTGATTCAACCGCGCACATGCCGGCATAACTTCCACCACCGTGTTCGATTAGCAGCGCACACGCGCGCGCGGATGCAATCGGAGCGAGTTCCCGATCGATCCCCCGTTCAAAACGACGTGACGCTTCACTGGAGATCTTCTGCCGCCTCGAATTTCCAGCAACCGTCGATGCTGGGAAAAATGCAGCTTCCAGGGCGATGCCAGTAGTAGAGCCATCAATTTCGGTCGTAAATCCACCCATTGTCCCGGCAAGTCCAATTGGTCCACTGGAATCAGCGATAACGCAATCGTGTGGCGAAAGGCTTCGCATAACGTGATCAAGAGTCTCAAGAGTTTCCCCATGACTGGCACGCCGAACTCGCAACGGGCCTTCTAGTTTGTTGACATCAAATGCGTGGGTCGGCTGACCAAGTTCCATCATGACGTAGTTGGTTACGTCAACTGCGAGTGAAATGCTGCGGATTCCACATGCCTGCAGACGGGCCACTATGTATCGGGGGGTTGGCGCGTCCGGATTAAAACCAAGAATGGTTCTCAGTGTGAGCAATTCACATGCACTGAAGTCGTCAATCACGCAATCGTGCGGTACGAGCCCGCTTGTTGGAGCACCTAAATCCGGACCCCAACTGATCGCTGGATCACGGAACTCCACTTCGAATGCCGTGGCCACTTCGCGCGCAACACCACGAACGGACAATGCGTATCCCCGATCAGGGGTTACCGCAATGTCAAGGATTTCCTCACCGATTCCCAACAACTCATTTGCATTCTGTCCGGGAGTAACCCCCTCCAGAATCATGATCCCGGCATGATCCTGTCCAAGTCCCATTTCGCGTTCGGAACAGATCATGCCGTCGGAGACGTGACCGTATGTTTCACGAGAGGTTATGGTGAAATCACCTGGAAGGGTGACGCCAGGCTCTGCGACAACTACATAGTCACCCACGGCGAAATTTGACGCACCACAAACGATTCCCCGGATTTGCGTGCCTACATCAACTTGACACCAGCGAATTGGTTTTTTAAATTCCGCTAGTTCCTCAATTTCCAGCACTCGACCAATAACTAACGTTCCCGAAACATCAGCACCCAGTATCTCGATTCCTTCAACTTCCAAGCCCGCGTTGATCAATGCTTCGGCTATCTCGCGTGCACTTGCTTGCACGGGGGCGAACTCTTTGATCCAAGAAACGGGAAGTTTCATTACGCCTCCATACCAAATGCAGCTGTGAAACGAATATCTCCTTCAACCATGTCCCGCATATCCGCCACTCCACTTCGGAACATCAAGGTTCGTTCAATTCCCATGCCAAAGGCAAAACCCGAATACACGTCAGGGTCGATTCCCACGGCTCGTAAGACTTTAGGGTTCACCATGCCGCAACCACCCCATTCGATCCAACCTTCACCACCGCAAGCACGGCACTCGGTGGTATCGGAATCGCCGAGACACACAAAACACTTCAAATCGACTTCGGCACTGGGCTCGGTGAACGGGAAAAAGGATGGGCGCCATCGAATATCGATCTCTGAACCGAACATTACGTGAGCCAAGTGATTCAGAGTTCCGCGTAGGTCGGCCATGGTCAAAGCCTTATCAACGGCTAAACCCTCTATCTGATGGAATACCGGAGTATGGGTTGCGTCAAGTTCATCGGTTCGAAAAACACGACCTGGAGCGACTACATAGATCGGCAGATCCCGCTCCAGCATCGCTCTTACTTGAATCGGCGAAGTGTGAGTCCTTAAAACAACTCCCGAGTCAGGGCTTTCAACAAAGAACGTGTCCTGCATGAGTCGCGCGGGATGGTCCTTAGGGAAATTTAGTGCATCAAAATTTGCCCACTCAAGTTCTAGCTCTGGACCCTCGGCTATTTCGTACCCCATGGCAATAAACACATCAGAGAGTCGCTCCATGAGTGTTGTGAGCGGATGGCGCGCCCCGCGCTTAACACGATCTACGGGAACACTGACGTCAACCTTTTCGGAGAGGAGAACTTCATTGTCACGGATTTGAGTGAGCTCAATTTCGCGC
>CAMAVT010000140.1 GCA_945861775.1 Bifidobacterium breve | reverse complement strand
GCCCTGAGCGCTCCGAGTGTGGATTCGAGGGACTGATCGGTGAGTAGGTCGTCATCACCCAACCAATTCACATACCTGTGTTGGATACCGGCTTCGGAAACTCCGAGATTGATTGCGGCGGGGAGTGAGCCAGGGTCATCCAGCACCTTGGAGTTGAACTCGAGGGCTAATGCTCGGGCTGCCGTTGCACTCACTGGGGTCACGACCGTGATATCCGATTCGACTTGCTGGTTCCTAATGGACTCGAGAGTCTGCCTTAGGTAGTCGACTCGCTGACCCAGGGTAGGAATGACAATTAACACCTCGGTGGCCACATGGGAACTGTATCGGAGCAGCCGCTACAGGTACGCTTTCACGAAATAAGATCCGTTGAATTGGTTGGAGAGGCGCGACTTGTGAGCAACCTGCTCTTTAGTATTGGCTTGATTGGCCTGATCGCGGTCGCAATTATTGCCAGTCGCTCCATGGCTCGGTTCGCAATCTTGACCCTATTTACGGTCACGGTGTCTGGAGCGATACTGCAATTTTTCAGCTCTCACTCGCTTGACGTCACTTTCGGTTTGACCCAATGGTGGCTTTTGGTAACGGGCTTGGTTCTGGCACTTCTTTCCATTTACTACGGCCGAGTCCGCGGGCAGGCGGCCTTGTGGAGCAGGGCCAGTAACTCCATTCTCCTAGGGAGTTCGGCGCTGATTGCTGTGGCTTTCTTCACCTCCCGACTTCTCGCTCCCGGGGAATTGGCGCCATTGAGTTCAGTCGGATTTTTTGTTCAAAAAGTTGCAGCAGAAGACAACGCCAAATGGCTTAATGCAACTTCACAACTTGCCGATGCAAGTGTGATCGATACTTGGGCAAATGTTGGTGGACCGTTGCTACTCATCATGTCATTTGCTGGGATTTTGATCGGCGCTATTTCATTTCTGCTGTATGGCTCGGTAAATGAAGTAGCAGTCTCCGCAGGCTCAGTGATTTTTACCCAAGTTTTTTTCGTCGTTATTGCACCGTTTGCCCTGGCACCCATTGTCGAAAAAACGTATCGGAAAATAGCAGGCGGAGCACAACTTCCCAAGCTCTACTCATTACTCAGTATTGCCATTATTAGCGCAAGCAATGCAGTTTTGTTAACCTACGGTCACATCACACTTCAATTCACGATCATTGCCGTTACATTATGGATCGGTGCTTTCTTAGCACCCATTTCACGTTTCCCTGCTCGTTTGTTCACCACCTTGGGCGTGATTGCTACCTCAATGGTGTGGTTCCCCCTCGCTGGTCTTTCTCTCGTTATTTTGCTCGGGTCCTTGATTTATTTTGGACGAGGACTTTTCAGCGGTCCCCGCGATTCACGCAAGAACGCTGGGATTGGTTTAGTCCTGAGCCTGATACTTGGTGGTTTGACAATCCAATTTCTCAACAGCGCATTGCGCTACTCCCTCGGTGTAGACAGTGTGAGTGCGGCTCCTGCTGTTGGTGAGTCCATGTCAGGTTTCGCTGGAGGGATCTCTGCTGCGGTGCGCTCGATCACTGCACCGACTTTGCCCCTTTTTGACGACCCGGGAGGTACTGAACAAATCACAACAGTGCTGTTGGTTCTCACACTGGTTTCAGTCCTGGGGCTTGTCTGGGTACGCGTTGGTAAAAACACATTCACTCGCCGTCACCTAATTCCATTCATCCCAATTGTGTTGGCTGGCGGCTACGCCTTAACTATTGCCTTCGCAGATTTCTGGGCTGTGGGAGACGGACCCAACTACGGTTCCCTCAAAGTTAGCTTTGCCGTTTTTCTCCCGATCTTGGTGTGTTCCCTTCCCTTCGCCCTTATGACTTTCCATCGAGGTTCGGCCAAAGTAAATGGTCTTGGGGTGGGTGCCGCGGCGCTGATCGTAATCATGTTGACATTGGACACGCTTTTCCCTCGCGCAGTTCTTCAACTAAAGCCCGCAAATTGGCCCGGGGTTACTGGATCGCCCTACTGGTACCCAGCCGAAGTCCGAGACACCGGTGATCAAGCACTTTCCAGCAATCCCATTGGTTGCGTGTTTCTACCGCGGGGGGCAATCGCTCCCACCGGCTTGCCCCAAGGACAACTGATTTACACCTGCACCAGACTCTTGGCTGGAGTTGCCGGAGTCGAGGCACTCGCTGCCCCCATAGTCAAATGGGAACTGGATGAGTGGCTGCAGAATCGCACCATGTGGAGTGAGGTTCACCCACAGTTCAGCGCACTGACTCCCGAAATCCAAAAGCGTGCCCTGATTCTGTTGGACGGTGACCGTCAGGTAGTTGGCCTTGAATCCCTGGGAGTCTTGCTCAATCGGTACCCACCCCTGGAACCGTGATGCACACGAGAAAAAGGTGGTCAGCGTGACTTGGCGATCCTGGGTGGTGCCTACAGGGGTAAGCGAGTGGGCCGCGCTTCGCAGCAAGGATCTCTCTCAATTTGACGACAGCGGTGGTTCGTGGGCGGCAGCTCAGGCCCAGAGTTTCGGGTATGACGCGAATGAAATTCTCATCAAAGTTCAAGCAAGTACCAAGGCCGTGTTACGCGGTGACGCTGCATTTGAGCGCGATGGTGTTGCGTTCGCATCCTCAGAATATCGGTGGCCGGTGTTGGCCGGATTACTCGAAGTCGCCGCGCGTGAGAGCGAACTAAAAGTACTCGACTTCGGTGGATCTCTGGGATCGCTTTACTGGCAGCACCAGAAATTCTTCGCCGGATTGAATGTTTCATGGGGTGTGGTCGAACAACCCGAGTTTGTGACCGCAGGAAATAAACTGAACCAAAACTTTATTGGTTTTTTTCCCAGCGTGACCGATTACTTGAAGTTGGAAACTCCCAACGTTGTAATTCTCTCCAGTGTTCTGCAGTATCTGCCAAATCCGGAACAGATTTTGCATGAGTTGCTCTCGACTCCAGCGAACACAGTCATTCTCGACCGAACTCCGATGAGTGTAACTGTCTCCAATATCCCCTGTTTGCAGGTAGTCCCACAACACATTTATGCAGGCAGTTACCCTGCCTGGGTTTTCTCAAAAGACTGGTTGCAAACGCAATTGGCAGGGTGGGAGATTCTGGCTGAATTTGATGGAATCGAACCAGAAGGACGAACAAAAAGAGGTATTCACTTTGCCTGGGACGGTTTGATTGCCCGAAGGAAAAACAATGGTTGAGATAGCTCTCCTAATAAAGAGCTACCAAGATGACTTCGAATATGCCGAGCGGTTGATTCGTTCAGTCGATATTCACAACGCGGATTCGCTCCCCACCTACATTGTGGTTCCCGAAAAAGACATCCAGCAATTCAACATTTTTGCTAGCGAAACCATTCACATTTTAAGCGAAGACCTATTCGCGAATCACCTCGTTCACCAGGAAACCGCAGGCTTTCGCCCTGGATACATTAATCAAGAAATAATCAAACTTGCTTTTTGGGAACTTGGTTTGTGTGACAACTATTTCTGCGTGGACTCTGACGCAGAATTTATTCGAGACTTTCACCGCCGTGATTTCATGGCTCAACCAGGGATTCCCTTCACCTTTTTAACAGAAGACCGCGAGTTAATTGTCGAGCCCGACTATTACCAATCCACTTGGGTGAATCGCATGAAATCTCTGGAGAAGATTCGTGAGGCGATTGAATACACCGGCCCATGGCTATTCACCGTGCACGGTCATGCAGTTTTCTCAGCCAAGGTACTTGAGTCCTTTGTTACCGAATTTTTAAAACCACGAGGTTGGGATTACAAGGACGCTCTGGCTATCTCTCCTTACGAACCAACCTGGTACAACACCTGGCTGCTCTACACGGGTGTGATCGAGATTTTTCCTCGCGAACCACTGGTGAAAACCTTCCACAACTCGCAGCAACACCTGGAGTATCAACTTCGTGAAATTCGCAAAAAAGACGCAGCACGCGGATTCTTGGCGGTAGTAGTGAACTCGAATTACTCTCGGGGGCACGGCGTGATGGATGCAGATAATTCCCTCAAAGACACTCTCGCTGCCTATGTTCCCCTGCCACAGTTACTACGGGCATTCGGTTTCAAATTCAGGCGCGACATATTCATTCGACGCACACCACTGCGTAAACTTCGAGTCTGGGTAGGCGCACTCGCTTTGAAGATTCCCGGTGTGCGACGACTAGTTCAGTCTGGTTGACAACACTTCAATACATCTTTCCAAAAAACACCCTCTTCAACGTACCCCGCTATGACGGTATGACCACTCCCTGCGATTCGCTGACGTAAATCAGGATCAGATACAAGGGCCGTGATTTCGGCTATCGCCTGCTCAACGCCTTCAAACTCAAGGTAGTCCAAGTTTTTGGTGAAGTAAGGAAAACCACCTTCGACGCATTGCGCAACTAGTGCCGTGCCGGCGGCCATCGTTTCGGCGTAACGAAACACAGCTTGGCGAACCCAGATCCAATCCATAAATCCACGAGTTGGGCCTTGCAATGTGGTGGTAAAAATAATGTCCGACTCCACCAATACCCGCCAGTAATCCTCACTGGATGTCCCGGCTTTGTCCGAATTAATCCTGAGGTCGATGCCTTTTTCTGCAAGTTCTGCTTGAACTACCTGTAGGAACTCATCTCTGGGCGAATACATGGAGCCAATGAATTGAATGACCAAAGGTGTACTCGCGTCACGGGTGCTAACGAAACGCGCTTTGGCCAATTCCAATTCGGCCAGGCGTTTGCGGGAGATCGGCATGAACAGGGGTCCACGTATGCGGTTGTGCGGGAAAATTTTACCCGCAATATCCGTATGAGCGAAAGTGACTACGCACCCATGGAACGCGGTGAGAACCGCGGCCTGCCAGCGGTGCCGGCGATAAAAGGCGTCGGTGAGAACCACAATCGGGGTGATCCCACGGCGATTCAAGTACCAGGCAACCCGGAATCCTTCAGCGAGTGAACGTGGCCAACTCTGTCCCGGGGTTCGCACGTCGAGCACCACGGTGTTCGGGCCATTGCGTCTTTGATTAGCCACGAATTGCGGGTAGTACGGCTGATCACGGTCAATAACTTGCTTATGGACTTGATTTGATCCGAAAAAGTCCTGAGACGAGCCCAGAAGTTCTTCAAAGTACACGTGGGTCCAGCCAACTATTCCAGACTCGATCCCGACCTGTGGTTCCCGCTCGAGGTTGCGACGGCGAGCACTCGCACCCATGAATCGGGCTGGCAATAAGGCTATCCAGTAGACCCAAAACAAAGGGATGATCAGTCGGGGCAAAATTTGATCTCGCCACAACCGATGTGTTTCGGGTGGGTTGAACCCGCGCGAATACAACTCAGCCTGCTCCACCCGCCTAGGCTAGTGGTGTGACCACCGCTCAACCGATTGCCGTTATTGCGGCACGCGCCGGATCCAAGCGGATTCCGGGGAAAAACTCTCGATCCATGCTCGGGATTCCCCTAATTACTCGGGCGATTCGAATCTGCCAGGAATCGGGGGTATTCGAATCGGTTGTGGTCAGCACCGATTCAGAGCAGATCGCTGACCTTGCCCTAGCCGCAGGCGCTCAGGTGCACAACCGGCCAACCGACCTGGCCGATGACCACACACCCCTGCTACCGGTTATTGCAGAGGCCACGGCGAACTTTGACCCGATTACACCCATCTGCTGCTTTTACGCCACCGCCGTCACCGTGGATCCCAGTCAGCTCGCTGAAAGTTGCCGAGCGTTTGAGGCCATGCTGGCTAACCCCATCAGTGCCAATTCATTTCTCACCGCCGTGGTGCTCTACCCACACCCCATTCAACGGGCGTTGGATCTGGGTGCCGGTGGAGAGGTGACCATGCTGTCACCGGAATATGCTTCGACGCGCACCCAGGATTTACCGGAGCGCTGGCATGATGCCGGGGCATTTGTCTGGGGCAGTGCCCTCGCCTGGTCACAGAGTGAGCCCGTATTGACCCGTGCTCATGGATTTCCACTTTCACACTCCCAAACCGTGGACCTTGACACCGAAGAAGACTGGGTACGCGCCGAAACACTGCTTGCGATGCGAGATTAAGGCGCCGACAGCGGCGACCGATAGTCTTACCTAGCACGAAGAACACACATAAGGAGACCCATTGTCAGTCATTGATGAATCCTCGATCTTGATCACCGGGGGCACGGGTTCCTTTGGCAAGGCATTCCTCCAAGAGGTTCTGACCACTCACAATCCTCGTCGGGTTGCGATCCTTTCCCGTGATGAACTCAAGCAATCAGAGATGCGGGCACATTTCACCGACAAACGGATTCGCT